>NZ_CP033898.1:2100000-2345052 GCF_003814005.1 Corynebacterium pseudopelargi
TGCGCTTTTCACCATTAGGCCACTCGATCGTAAACGTCGGGGCAAAACCGTGGCCTTGCAAATACACGCGATCGCCTGCCACACGCAGCGGGTGATTCACCTTCAGCTCATAGTCTTTCCACGTCGAAGGATCGCTGAAGATATCTTCACCGGTGGCATAGGAGACATTTGAGCTAAACATCTCGGCTTGGCCATTGGGCAGGTAATCGGCCGAGAAATCATGCGCCTCGAAGCAAAATGGGTGCAGCCCAGTGCCGTCGAATAGCGGACCTGCGCGGAACGAGTCGTAATTCGCAGTGGCGGTGTTGCAGAACTGGGTGTTCTGATTCTTCTCCCTATCAGCAACAATGATCACCTGGCCCTCGTAGTGGTAGAGGTGGCCAATGGCCACCGTGACCAACAGGCCAACCAGGCCAAGGTGGAACACGAGGTTGAAAAACTCGCGCAAATAGCCGCGCTCCGCGGCAAAAGAACGCGCACCGGCGCGGTCTTGTTCCGGGGTGTATTCGGCTAAATGCCAGCCCTTAAAGGTTGAGCGCACATCCGCTTCCACGGCCTGCATCGGCTTGTCCACGGTGCCCTCGCCGTGCCAGGGCATCCTGGATAAGTTCTTCGGCGCGCGCACCGGTGGGGTGCGCATCGCTTTATAGTGCTCGATGGAGCGAGGGATGATGCAGCCGATCAAAGAGATAAACAGCAGCAAGAAGATGGCGTTAAACCATGTGGAACGGAAGACGTCGAAAAGCTGGAGGCGATCGTAGATCTCTGCGATCTTGCCGTTGTTTTCGATGTACTCCTGTACTTTTTGCTCGTTGAGCTGCCGCTGCGGGAGCAAAGCACCGGGGATGGCTGCGATGGCGACAAGGAAGAGCAACGCCAAGGCGGTGCGCATCGAAGTCAGCCAGCGCCAGGCGCGTTTCAGCCACAAAGAAATCGTCCGCACAATGGACCTTTCACTTTTTCTTCTGCCCGCGAAGATCGCGGACATTGCAACTACACCAGCGTAGTACCGAACGGCTCCATCCACTGCCTGATCCAGGTGATGAACTCACCCCACAGGCCGGTGACCAGGCAAAGGCCAACAAGAATCAACGCGATACCACCGATGGTTTGGATGGTGCGCGAATGCTTGCGCAAAAAACCAACGCCTTGCATCGCGCGGGCAGAACCCAGCGCCACCACAATAAAGGGCAGCCCTAAACCAAGGCAGTAGGCAATGATTAACAACACGCCACGCAGCGCGGTCATGCCTTCGGTACCAACAGAAATCGAAACGATGGAGGCCAAGGTGGGACCCAAGCACGGTGTCCAACCAAGGGCGAAGACTCCGCCGAGTAAGGGCGCTCCCAGCCAGGTGCTCCAGCGTTTGGGCGCGAAGCGGTGTTCTTCTTGGAGCATCGGCACCCAACCTAGAAACACCACGCCCATCACAATCGTGACCACACCACCGACGCGCATGAGCACATCAGCATTCAAAGTTAGCGCACTCATGGCACCGAATACCGTGGCGGTGGCCAGCACAAAAATCACCGTGAAGCCTGCGACAAACAGCAGCGCTGCACCGGCGACTTTCCAGCGGCCACGGCGTGCGACCTGGGGGCCTTCTTTGCCAAATTCCATTTCGGCACCCACCACGCCGGCGAGATAGGACATGTAGCCGGGAACCAGTGGGATCACGCAAGGGCTGGCAAAAGACACAAGACCTGCAAACGCCGCCGCCAGCATGCCTAGAAGCAGCGGGCCGGAGGCAGCGAGATCTGCAAAATAATTTCCCATAGTGTTTTGTGGATTCCCCGCGCCGATTACTCGGCGTTGATCTTATCGATCACGGGCTTGAGATCATCGGCGGTAATTTCACGAAGGAACACCGCCGCCGGGCGGTGCTGCTTATCCAGGACAATCGTGGTGGGAACCACCGAGGCCGGAACACCACCTAAAGCAGCAGCCGTTTTAAAGGGCGGATCGTACACGCTTGGATAGGTGAGGCCATTATCGCGGAGGAAATCGCGGGAGATCTCCGGGTTAAAGTCGCGAACATTGATACCCAAGACGGTGCCATCGTGCTGCTTGGCGTATTCGTGAACCTCCTGGAGATCATCCGATTCGCTGCGACACGGCGCGCACCACTGCCCCCAGGCATTGAGCACCACGATCTTGCCGTCGAAATCTGAAAGCTTGATCGTCTTATCCGGATCCATCACCGATGGGCCTTCAATATCGCTGACAGGAGAGCGCTCCGAAGGCTCATAAAAAATCTCCTGCTGGCCACCGGGTGAGTGGAATTGGAAGGTACCACCAGAGGCCACGGCATCTTGGCCTGCGGTACCGCCACAGGCTGCCAACACCAGGCTCATGCCAAGGCTTGTAGCAAGCAGCAACTTCTTCATCGCAGTATGTGCCACTTATAGCCCCCTGGCCGGTTCGCTGTAGCGGTAATCGCACAAGCCTTGATCATCAAAGACCAACGACGTCACACTGGCCAGGTTGCACTGGCGCATCGCCGGGTTGTGCGCCAAGCGCTTGCCCTGCATGTGGCGCTGAATGCACACGATGGGAAGCTGATGGCTGACCATAATCGCCTCATAGCCTTCCGCCTCTTCTACCGCACGCTCAATGGCTTGAACCATGCGTTGCACAATCTCGGTATAAGGCTCACCCCAGCTTGGGGTCAGCGGATTGCGCATCAAAGGCCAGCGCACCGGATTCCACAATTGAGAGCGCACACCCTTGACGTGCAGGCCTTCAAATTGATTCCCGGCCTCTAAAAGACGATCCTCTGTTTCAATCTCAAGGCCCAGGCCGCGGCTAAAGGGTGCAGCAGTTTCTTGAGCACGCTCCAGTGGCGAGGCATAGAGTTTGACTACCTCGTGGCCTTCAAAGGCATCGGCGGTGCGCTGCGCTTGGCGGCGGCCACGCTCTGAAAGGTGGTAATCGGGGATGCGCCCATAAAGAATGCGCTCGGGGTTATCGACCTCGCCGTGGCGCACGAGGTGCACGATGGTATGTGGCACTTAGTGCTCCTTCTTCGCTGCGGCAGCAGCCTTCGCGGCTGGCTTCAGGGCGGCCTCGATGCGCTCGAAATCCTCATCCGTCAACGCTGCGGAGGTAAACCAAGTTTCAAACACACTCGGCGGGGCGTAGACGCCATGATCAAGCAGCGTGTGGAAGAAGGCCGGGAAGCGGAAGGTATCCGCATCCTTCATCTCTGCGAAGTTATTGCCCTGGCCTTCGGCAAAGCGGATGCTGAACATCGTGGCGGCGCGCTGCATGTGGTGGGCAACGCCTTCAGCCGAAAGCGCATCGGAGATCATGCCGGCGAGGCGATCAGCGTTGGCGCGCACCGTGTCGTACACATCCTCAGTGGCAAGCTCAAGGGAGGTCTTGCCAGCAGCCATGGCTACTGGGTTACCCGAAAGCGTTCCTGCCTGGTAGACGGGCCCTTCGGGGGCGAGGTAGCGCATGATCTCGGCGCGACCACCAAAGGCCGCAGCGGGCAGACCGCCGGATACGACCTTGCCAAAGGTGGTGAGATCGCCTGCGACACCATCCACGCCGAACCAACCGGAGTAGGAGGTGCGGAAGCCAGTCATTACCTCATCGAGGATCAGCAGCGCACCATTGGCGTGCGCGATTTCCTTGAGCTTGGCATTGAACTCGTTTTGAGGCGCCACCGTGCCCATATTGCCGGCGGCTGCCTCGGTGATGATGCAGGCGATTTCGCCGTCGTTTTCAGCAAAGGCCTGCTCAACAGCGGCAATGTCGTTATAGGGCACCACGATGGTATCGGCAGCCGATGCACCGGTCACACCAGGCGAATCCGGCAGGGCGAAGGTCGCCACACCAGAACCTGCCGATGCCAGCAGCGCATCCACGTGACCGTGGTAGCAGCCCTCAAACTTGATGATCTTGGCACGGCCAGTAAACCCGCGAGCCAAACGCACGGCGGACATGGTGGCCTCAGTACCGGAATTGACCATGCGGACTTCTTCCACAGAGGTGCGATCCACGATCAGCTTGGCCAGCTCGATCTCGGATTCCGTGGGCGCGCCGAAGGAGAGCCCCTTCGCTGCCGCCTGCTGCACAGCTTCCACAATCGCCGGGTGAGCATTGCCAAGGAGCATCGGCCCCCAGGAATTCACCAGGTCAACGTATTCATTACCGTCGACGTCGAAAAGCCTCGAGCCCTTCGCCGAAGCAATAAAGCGAGTCTGCCCACCCACGGAACCAAAAGCGCGCACCGGCGAATTTACGCCACCGGGGGTAAGCACCTTCGCCTGCTCCATGAGTTGCGCGGAACGACGGGTGTTTTCGGAAGTAAGCGTCATGTCGCCCATTCTAAGCAGACGGGGGCAAACCGGGGTCAATCACGCCTTGCTTTTCGACGCCACGATGCGCGAATTGCGGCGTCTACACCATTGTCTTCCGCCACCCAAGCCATGCCCAAAGGTCACTCCAAGACCCGTGCAGCAGCATCCTTGGCCGCAACGATCACGTCCGGCACACCCACGCCCTGATCCCAGGCACCGGTGGCTTCAATGCCCGGCACCTTGCTCAAGGCCTCACGCGCAGCAGCAACCGCGTCAAGATGGTCCACGTTGTAGACGGGCAAGCCTCCGAACCAGCGCTGCACAAAAATCTCCGAGAGCCCAGCGGCACGGCCATCAAAGCCGGTGATGCGCTGCAAATCGTCGAGCGCCAAATCCACCAGCTCGTCTTCTTCCATACGCGTGATGGCATCATCCCCGTAGCGTCCGAAGGATGCACGCACCAGCGCACCGCCGCGTTCGCCCAAGTGTGGCCACTTCTTGGATGAGAAGGTAAAGGCTTTTGCGCGAACGTCCTTGGCATCGGTGGCTACCAAAATGCCCGAATTATCGGGCAGGCCTTCGTCACTATCGAACTTCATACCAACCACCACTGAGCTTGCCAGCGGAATGCGCTTGAGCTGCTCAGCAGCAACCTGGGCATCCTCGCCGAGCCCCTTCAGCAGCACCGCAGCGGTAGGCGCTGGCACAGCCAACAGCACACGATCAAACACACCATCTGCGCCCTTGAGCTTGAAGCCTTCCTTTGTGCGGGTGATCTGTGAGATAAACGCATCAATGTGAATATCAGCACCCGACTGCTCAGCCAGCGCCTCATAGGCCTGGGCATAACCGCCCCGGAATGCACCAAAAACCTTGGGCTTATAGCCGCGGGCTACCGGGCGTGATTCCATGATGCGCTTAATCGCTCCGCTTAAGGTCACCGCTTGGCCTTCGGCGAGCATGGCGTCGAAAGTATTGGCAACCTGCGGCATCGTGGCGCGCAGGCCGAGGTCATCGGAGGTAGAGGAATACACACCACCTTGGAGCGCAGAAACGACGTGCTCTACTACATCGTCGCCGTAGCGCTCGCGCACCAGCGCACCGACGGACACTTCCTTGTCCAGCGCCCATTCAATCGGCTCCGCATCACCTTCGGCATCGATGCGAGCGCGCGACTGCTCACTTACCAGGCCTTCAAGGCCTTCGGAGCTGCCTGGAATGCCCATCACCGTGGCCATTGGCATCGCTTGTAGCTTGCCGTCCACGTACAACAGCGAGGGCAAACCGGAGGGATCGACGATCTGATCTCCTAAGCCGAGCTCCTCAAAAAACTCGGTGGCATCCTTACGAAACGCCAGGTACGCCTCCGCACCCATGTCGGTGGGGCCGGAATCGAAGGGCACGGTGAACAGCTTGCCGCCAATGCGGTCAGTGGCCTCAAACACCTCCACCTTGGCTTCGGGCTGCTGCTTGTGAATGGAATAGGCAGACACCAGACCTGCTAGGCCTGCACCAATGATGGCGATGCGCATTATTTGCGGATCCTTCCCTTGAATTGCGGCAATAAGGCGACGCTGGGGCGTCGAAAAGCTTAAAACTCGTGAATGATCTCCACGGCGCGGGTAATGGCTTCCGGGTCGGTGCTCGGAAGCACACCGTGGCCGAGGTTGAAAATGTGCCCGGTGGCATCACCAGCGGCGATGGCGCGATCGGCCTCCTCGCAGATGCGTTGCACCTCGGCGCGGATCACGGACTCGCCAGCGAAAAGGATGGCTGGATCGAGGTTGCCCTGCAGCACCTTCGCTCCGCTGCGGGCGGCAATGCGCTTGGCGGCAACGTCCATGGGCACGCGCCAATCCACGCCCATAACCTCGGACCCGGCCTCGCTCATGCTGGCGAGCAGCTCACCGGTGGTGACACCGAAGTGGATGCGTGGGGTGCCTTCCATCTCCGCGAGGATCTGCTTGGAATAGGGCAACACGAACTCGCGATAATCGCGGTCGCTTAAGAATCCGGCCCAGGAATCGAAAAGCTGCATGGCCTGCACGCCTGCTTCTACCTGCACTTTTAAAAATCCCACGATGGTTGGTACCAGGCGCTCCATGAGCTTGTGCCAGGTGGCAGGCTCTGCGTGCATCATGGCCTTGGTTTTCTCGTGATTCTTGCTCGGCCCGCCCTCAACAAGGTAGCTGGCCAGCGTAAATGGCGCGCCGGCAAAACCGATAAGCGTTTGCTGCTCGTTGAGTTCCTCGCGGATAATCCCAATGCCTTGAGCAACTTCGGGCACGTCCTGATCCAGGATGGGTAGCTTGTCCACGTCCCCCGCGCTCTCGATCGCTTGGCCCATCACGGGGCCTCGGCCTGGCACGATCTCTACGTCGACGCCCGCGGCCTTGAGTGGAACCACAATGTCGGAGAACAAGATGGCGGCGTCCACATCATGCCGACGCACCGGCTGGAGGGTGATCTCTGCCAGCAACTCTGGCATGAAGCAGCTATCGAGCATGCTGATGCCTTCGCGCACCTTGCGGTATTCGGGTAAGGAGCGGCCAGCCTGACGCATAAACCATACTGGTCGGCGCGTGGGCGTGCGTCCGGCAGCAGCAGCGAGGATCGGCGCTTCGGGTGCTTCTGTGTTGGGCGCTTGAGGGTTGGGCGCAGTATTAGGCATGCGCCCTATGCTACCTGGGATCCCTCAATCCTTTGGTTGTCTGCTTCTGCTTTGTTGCTCACGGGCGCAAAGCTGCCCACTCGGTTGGAACGCACCTCGATATACAGGGTGGATACCAGCATCAACACCGTCGCAATCATTGGGTGCAAAACACCGGCAATGGCGGCCAACATTGCTAAGAAGTTATAGCCCCACGCAAAGGCGATATTGGAGTGCACAACCCTATTGATCTTGCGGGCAAATTGGAAGAGTTGCGGAATGGGTTTGACGTTGCCTTCAAGCATGACCACATCGGCTTCACTGTGCTCGATGGCCGAGGCGGTTTGTACGTGGCTCATGGCCCCGATCTGAATACCCACATTGGCTACCCGGAAGCAGCGGCGCACAGAATCGTCGCCCACCATGGCGATGCGTGCACCGTGCGTGCGCACAGAGCGCACGGTCTGTGCTTTATTCGCCGGCTGGATGCCTGCTAGCACATGGGAAACGCCCACCGTATCGCCATAGCGCCGTGCCACTGGATAGGTATCGCGGCTGAGCATCATGGTCTCAAGCCCCATTTGTTCCAGTGCATCAACGGCATCGATGGCATCGTCTTTGGCGTCATCGTGCAAGGTGATCACGCCTCGATCCTTGCCCTTCCAGCGCACCACCAAGGGGGTGCCGCCAGAGACCGCTGCTTGTGCAAGCCTGCCGTCCAGCTCGGAAAGATTCTTCGGACGCCACAAAATGGCTTCTACTTGGCGCAGTTCTTCTTCCCCATCGGAATTTTGAATGGGCAGTTCCACCATGCCGTGGAAGTTTCCGTCCTCATCGAGCTCATAGTGCGAGACCTCGATCCAGTTGGGGATGGTGCTGGTGTGCTGTGCGTCTCGAGCCTCGCGGGCAGCGCGCACCAGGGCGCGTGATACGGGGTGATCACTTTCCAGCGCCAGGGCGCCGGCAACGCGAAGCACCAGATCTAGGTTCTCACCGCGATCAGCCGTCACCGTTTCAACGTGCATCTCACCGCTTGAAAGCGCTCCCACGCGATTAAAAATCACCGTGTCTACCTCGTCGAGCGCGCGCAGGGTATTACCAGAACGAATCAAGATACCCCGGCGCGCGGCTCCTTCAATGCCTTGGCGCATCGCCAGCGATGCCGAAACAGCCAAGGCCACCGGGGCTACGCCACCGAGCACGGCCAAAGCACTAGCAAACGCCTGGGTGAGGTTGCCGGTAATCAACGCCCAAAGCGCAAAATCCGCGGCGGCGATCATAAATGACACCGGCACCAGCGTTGAGGCGGTGCGGGTGGCCAAATCATCGGCCATATTTTGGTTGACGTTGGTATCTGCCACCCAACGATAAATTTCTGCCAACCAGGTGCGGTGACCGGTGTGCGAGACGCGGATTTTTAGGCGCGAATCACCATTGATGCTGCCTGCATAGACCTTGTCGTTGACAGAGACCTCGCGTGGCTCGATGCCGAGCGCTTCAGTATTGATCGTGGAAGAACCACCGATGACGACGCCGTCTACAGGCACAAGATCACCAGGGCCTACCAAGATATCGTCGCCAACATTGAGTTTTTGTACAGCGACGCTGGTTTCAACCGGCTTTGGGTTTTTGCGGTGCCGGGTAACCAAGGTGACCTTGGTGTTGTGGTCTGTGCGCAGACGGTCTAAATCATCCAGCAAATTATTGCGGGTGTGGCGAATCAAGAGCCTGCCTGCCAGCAAAATACAGGTCATGCCGCAGGAGACGTCGAAAAAGAGCATGCCGGTTCTGGCTTGATCCGGGCTTAAGGATGCCCACGTTGGGTCTGCCCGGTAGCCAATATCACCGACTCGGCTAAACAACATCGCGGCCAAAGACCAGAACCAACCGAGCAGGATGGCCACTGAGCTTGCCGAATCCAAAGCCGACATGCCCCGGCGCGCACCGCCGATGGTGGCGCGGTGAAAAGGCCACGCGCCATAAAACACCACCGGTGCTGATAGCGCAGCAAGGACCCACTGCCAATAATCAAATTGCATCCACGGGTAATAGCTGACGATGAGCACCGGAATGGAGAAGGCCAGGGATACCCAGAAGCGCTTCTTTGTAATCAGCTCACGAGCAGTAAAGAGCACCTGCGTGGAGGCTTGGCGGCGGCGGTGATCGGATTGGCGCTCTAAAAAGCCTTGCCTGCGGGCGAGCTCAAATTGGCGTTCTTCTTGTTCTACTTGTTCTTTGGATGCACGACGACGATGCCGGCGCACGGAGCGTCGAAAACGGCCGTCTTCTACATCTGACCAGGCAACGCGCCTGCGCAGTGAAGAATCCGTGAGTTGGGCATCGACGCCAAAGCGCGCGAAGACGTCCACGATGCTTTGAGGATCAAAGGTGCTCGAAGCACTCACCCAGGCGGTTGAAGATGGGTAGACGATGCGCGCATCCACACCGTTGAGCTGGCTTAAGGCCTCTTCGATTTCTCCGACGATGGTGGCGCTGGACAGGCCGCTGAGTTCGAAGGCGAATGAGGTTTTACCCGCATGAACAAGGGCTTGGGCGTTTTCTTCTGGATCGACTCCAGCGCGAGTATCAACACCGGCGAGCGCCGCGGCCTCTTTGGCTTGGCTAATGACCCGCCCCAGTTGCTCATCTGGGTCGGTGAGATGTGGTTCCTGGCTCATGTGAACTCCGCGGGATTTTCCATTCAACTATCTGGGTGCAGGCGACGGATCGCAAAGAGGCTATAGGCCAACATCAGCACAATGAGTACATGCTCTGCAATGGCTGCTCCGAGCGCCAGGGCGAGAAGGTTTAAGGCTAGACAAAGCTGCAGCCCAAGCGAGAGCCCCCGTCGAGATTTCGCCTGGTTAAGCGAGCTTTGGGCTGTGGCTGCCGCAAGCAAGACGCCACAAAAAATATTGGCCACGCCAAGCAGTGGGTGCTGCCCCAGCGCCGAGGAGTCCGATAACACCGTCATCACTCCACGCGAGACCATGAGTAACACAGCAGCGACGATGCCAAGATAGATCAGCACAGTTTCGCTTTTCGACGGCTGCGTGATCATTCCTGCTGCTCCTTTTTGCCCTCGATGAATTCCACCGACTCCGGGCGCGAAGCAAAGTAGATGGCCAGAAGCCCAAGCACACCGATGAGCATTTGTAAGCAGCCATCGATGGCGTAGTAGGCAACATCAATGCCACCCTGGGGTTGCATGCTAAACAGCAGCCCGGCGCGCAACGCGAAGTAGATAGCAAAATATCCAAGCACCCTCCGCGCAATGGGCGCACGTTTTTCGGCACGCCCAAGGGTATAGACCAACCAAGCGATGATCCCGACGATGATCAGCGAAAGACCTGTGATGCCGGCCAGTGCCATGATGGTGGCGGCGTCGAGAAGCTTTGGTGATAGCTCCTGGCTTTGGCTTGAGGCAATCTCATTGCGGAGCTGACCGCGCGTTAATAACGCGATGATGAAATTCGTGATCTGGTGGATGATCTCTGCGGCCACCACCACCCACCAGCACCTTAGGGCAAAGCGCAGTGGTTCCGGGCGTTGCGCTGAAACCGCCGTGGCGTTCTTGCTCTCGGTGCTCAAAATTAGACTTCACCTCGCAGCACCCTGGCGGCATCGACTGCAAAGTAGGTCAGAATTTGGTTCGCGCCTGCGCGCTTGATGGCCATGAGTGATTCCATCATCACCTGGCGCTCATCCAACCAACCCTGGGCGGCGGCAGCCTTGAGCATGGCGTATTCACCTGAAACCTGATAGGCGGCCACGGGTACGAGCGAGCGTTCGCTGACTTCCCGGAGCACATCCAGGTAGGGCATGGCTGGTTTGACCATGACAAAGTCGGCGCCTTCTTCGATATCGAGATCGACTTCGAGCAGCGATTCACGAATATTGGCAGGGTCTTGCTGATACGCACGGCGATCGCCCTGGAGGGAGGATCCCACCGCATCGCGGAATGGGCCAAAGAAGGCGGAGGCGTATTTTGCCGAGTACGCCATGATGGCGACATCGCTAAAGCCAGCTTGGTCGAGCGCCTGGCGGATATAGGCCACCTGGCCGTCCATCATGCCCGAGGGGCTGACGATATGAGCACCGGCTTCTGCCTGTGCTACCGCCATGCGCGCATAGAGCGGCAAGGTGGCATCATTATCCACGATCACCTTGCCAAAGCGATCGGTGCTGAGCACGCCGCAGTGGCCATGATCGGTGAACTCATCTAAGCAAGTATCGGCCATGATGAGGATTTCATCTCCAAATTCACGGCGCAGGGTGCGAAGAGCAACATTTAAAATGCCCTCCTTATCCCAGGCGGCGCTGCCCTCGGCGTCTTTATCGCTATCGAGGGGTACACCAAAGAGATCCACGCAGCGAATACCCACCGAGATGGCTTCGCGCACTGCCTCAACCAAAGAATCGAGCGTGTGCTGCACCACCCCAGGCATGGAGACGATCGGGTTGGGTGCGTCGATGCCATCGGCTACGAACATGGGCAGGATCAGATCTGCTGGGCGCAATTGCGTCTCCGCGACAAATTCGCGCATCTGCTTCGAGGAACGCAGGCGGCGTGGGCGGCGATTCAATTGAGATTCGGCTGCAGACATGGCTTCCTTTCCAAACAGCATTGCCTAGGCAATCTGGGTAGTGTGCTGAGCTTCAGTGAGGTTGCTGCGGGCAACCTCACTGGCGCTGTATTAACGCTACCCTTTTTGCACACAGACGCAGGCTAGTTGCTTGCGGCAGTGGGTTGTTTACGACTACGGCGCTTCTTTCGCGGTGGAGGCAACTGCCCGGCGGTGCGCAAATCCGCTACGTGCCTGGCAAGCGCATCCACCAAAGACTGCACATCGGCGACCTCTGGCACCACATCGACCTTCAAACCCGCTTCTTCTGCGGCGGCCTTCGCCATCGGCCCAATGCAGGCAATGATCGTGCGCTGATGCGGTTTGCCGGCGATGCCGACGAGGTTGCGCACAGTAGATGCAGAGGTAAAGCACACGGCATCAAAACCGCCGGTTTTGATCATGTCGCGCACCTCGGCACTTGGAGGCGCTGCTCGAACGGTGCGGTAGGCAGTGACATCGTCTACTTCCCAACCAGCGGCACCAAGGCCTTCTACCAACACTTCGGTGGCGATATCGGCCCTGGGTAGCAGCACGCGCGAAACTGGGTCGAGGTCTTCGACGTATTCGGGGAATACCTCAACAAGCCCCGCAGCATTTTGACGCGTCCGCGGCGGCAATAGCTCTGGGGTGATACCGAGTTCGCGCACAGCATGGGCGGTTTTGGTGCCCACCGCTGCAATGCGCACACCGGCAAAGGCGCGGGCATCGAGGCCAAAATCGCGGATCTTTTCCCACACGGCCTTCACAGCATTCACGCTGGTAAATACCACCCACTGGTAGCGACCTTCCACCACACCTTTGATGGCACGCTCAAGTTGGGCGGGGTTGCGGGGAGGCTCCACGGAGATCGTGGGAACTTCCTGCGGAATCGCACCATGCGAGGCCAGCCTGGCGCTCATTGGCCCTGCTTGATCCTTTGCTCGCGGCACAAGCACACGCCAACCAAAGAGTGGCCTATTTTCCCACCAGGAATACTTGGTGCGCTCATCCACGGCCCGGCCAATGGTCACCACCACCGTGGGGCTGAGATCAACGTCTAGGCGAGCAAGCTGAGACAGCTCCACATCGAAGCTGCGCTGCAAACGGGTGGTGCCATAGGCAGTAACCGTGGCCGAAGTATCTTCTGGGATGCCTCGGCTTAAAAGCTCCTCTGCAATCAGCGCTAGATCATCGCGGCTTGCCTGCAACACCAGTGGCTGCGGGGCGCTTGCCAATTGATCCCAGTCGATCTTGCCTTGAGAAAGGTCAGTCTCGGTATAGGTAGAACCTAAGGCAATGCCGGCAAACATCGGCACGGTGGCAGGCAAAGACATGCCCGGAACGATATGGAACTCCAGGCCCTGCTCGGTAACTTCGTTGATCTCTGCGAGCGTGCGTTCGTCGGCAAGCGGATTACCCTGAACCAGGCGAATCACCTGCTGGCCACCCTGGCACAATGCCTTTAAGCGCTGCACCACATCTTCGACGGACTCTTCGCTGGAGACATCTTCGATCTCAGCGGCCGTGGGCGGTGCGGGGCGGTGCGGCTTACGTTTAGCGCCACTGGCCTTCGCCTCGGCACAGAGACGCTCATAGGCCTGCTCGGCCTGCTCCAATTTGGCGGCGGGCACCTCTAATGCACTGCCGATCACGGCACGCACTCCCGGCAGCACGGCTTGATCCACCAAAGCATGTGCATGATGGCTCAACACCTCGCGCGCACGGACAGTGAGCAGGTCTGGATTACCAGGGCCTGCACCGACGAAGATCACGGCACCAGGATTAGTTTCCTGCGGGGCTTCACTCATCTACACAAATTCGCTGTTCTAGAACCGCGGGGGTTCGTTGTAGTCTGCGCGCTTTTCGCACGCCTGCTAAACACAAATGCACGCCCCAGACAGCACCGTTGTTGGTGCCCGGCTGAGGCGATAACTGGATTCAACCCTAACCTTTTTAAGGTGCAGAAAGAAAATTGGGCAATATAGCACGGCCGGGTTTTCACCCCTGCCATTGGGTATAAAAACCGGCGTTGTTGCTTCTCACCGCACCTTTTTCAAGCCAGCAGGCCCAAGGGGCAAGGTAGTGGAGTTTTATTGCAGAATCTGCGCCGCACCAGCATCGAGCAAACTCTGAGCCACGTCCTGGCCAATCGCATCTGCCTGAGCAATATCGCCCTGAGCCTGCGCTTCAAGCAACTCGGTGCCATCAAGGGAGACCACCACAGCATGCACACGCAACTGGCCGTCGATATTGCTAGAGCCAACGGCCACCGGCGCAGTACAGCCTGCCTCGAGGCGGTTGAGCACCACGCGCTCTGCCAGCGCAGCAGACTGCGCCCAGGCATCAGCGATGGCATCGATGGCCCGGCGGGCTTGCTCATCATCTACACGACATTCGATGGCGAGCGCACCCTGTGCAGGGGCAGGCACAAAGATCTCCGGATCAAACACCTCGGTGGCTTCTTCGCCACGCCCAACGCGCTCAAGGCCGGCATAGGCCAACACCACGGCGTCGAGCTCACCGGAACGCACCTTTGACATGCGCGTATCAATATTGCCGCGCAGTGGCACACATTCCACATCAGGCCGAAGACGCATCACCTGAGAAATACGCCGTGGCGCCCCGGTACCAATTTTTGCCCCCTGGGGCAGCTCCTCCAGGCGCAGACCATCGCGGGCAATGAGGCAATCGCGGGCATCGGCACGCTTGGGCACCACCAGGTGGAAGCGCGGATCCGGTTCGGTGGGAAGGTCCTTAAAAGAGTGCACGGCAATATCGCATTCACCGGCCTCTAGAGCCTCGCGCAAGGCTTGGGTAAACACGCCCACGCCGATTCTTTCCACCGGCGCCATATTCACATCGCCGTGGGTGGTGACGATATGCAGCTCCGCCTCGACTCCCTGTTCAGCCAGCGCATCGCGAACATGGCCGGACTGGGTGGTGGCAAGCAAGCTGCCGCGCGTACCGATTTTCAGACTCATAGAGCCCTTTCTACCTGGATCTTAGCTGGATATCTATGCCCAATTATTCGGCGCGAAGTACCTTATCGGCCTGGGTAAAGCCCAGTGCCACGAGTTCAGCATCGGGCAATTCAGACACTGCCACGCTGACCCCGCGCTCAAGCGGCAAGCCGAAAAGTTCCTGCAAGGCGGTGTCATAAGAGACGGTGCCGCTGCTAGCAGCGAGTTCTTTGACCCGCACCGTTGGGTGATGCAGGAGCTTATCTACCACTCGGCGCACCGTATTTTGCACCTCTCCGAAGGAATGATCATCCATATCGGGGGTTCTTGCCACTAAACGCTCAATTTCCGAGTCGATGATCTCGGCCGCGTGCTTACGCAACGCAGACACAGCCGGGGCGACGTTGCGCACCCGCTGTGCAGAGGTATAAGCCTCAAGCTCTTCTGCCACGATCGCCTGGGCTGCGGCATCGGTGGGGGTGCCGGTGCGAGCATTCATCTCTTTGAGCCGCTCAATATTGACCAATTGCACACCTGTTAATTGTGCAGTGGCATCGGAGATATCGCGGGGCAGGGACAAGTCGATGAGCATCAGCGAGGACGTTGCTGCCGGAATGTCCTCGGCGGTGATGGTGAAGTTATCCGCACCGGTGGCCGATACGGCAATATCTACCTGATCGAGCACGCTATGGCGCTGTTCAAAGTCCACCACCTCGGCCTGCACGCCGGCTTGCCGGGCGTGTTCTGCCAAACGCTCAGCCCTGGAGCGGGTTCTATTGGCCACGATGATGCGATCAATGCCGAGCCTGCCCATGTGGGTGGCGGCCAAAGAAGCCATGGCACCGGCACCGAGCACGAGCCCTGTGCTGCCGCTGAGGTCTTCTCGGCCCATGGCATCGAGTGCTTTATCAAAAGCGAAAGACACCATCGACGCACCGGCTTCGTCGATCTCCGTTTCTGCGTGCACGCGTTTGCCGGTTCGCAGCGCCGCCTGCACCAAACCGTGGAGGGCTGGGCCTACAGAACCGGACTCAATTGCGCCTTGGTATGAGGATCGAACCTGGCCGATGATTTGCTGCTCGCCAATCACCATGGAATCAAGCCCCGAAGAAACCAGCATCATGTGCTCAGCAGCAGCGTCGGCGTAGCGCACATACAAGGAACCGCGCAGCTCTTCGATATCTGCTCCAGAGACTTCCTGCAGCACCTCGACTACTTCGCCAACGCCAGTGTGGAAGCTATTGGCCACCGCATACACCTCAAGGCGGTTACAGGTAGACACAATCATCGCTTCACTCAAGGAGGGGCGATCCACCATGGCCAGGGCAGCATGTTTTTGCCCTGCCTCATCCAAGCTCAGCTGTTCGAGCAGGGCCACTGGCGCAGATCGGTGGGACATGCCCACCACCAATAAGCTCACGCCCTCATCACCGCTTTCACCGTGGAATCTTTTCAGTCTTGTCAACGAAGCTTCAACAATATCAACCGATCGGTTGATGAGGCTCCGCTTACTCCGGACTAACCAACGCTAATCCCCCGCAGGCTATTCCCACAACAAAGCCTGGGCTAAGTGCCCGGAATCGGGTGTGGCGCCTATCGCAATCCGAGCGCGAGGCGTAATTCCTCATTATCCACTTCCCAGCAGGCAAATTCCTCATCATCAATGAGCACCACTGGGACCCTATCGCCGAATTCTGCGGCGAGTTCAGGATCAGTCTCTACGCCTTGAATGAGGAAGGGAAGTTGTGCTTCTTGCACAATAGGTGCGATCTGCGCTGCCACCCGTTTGCAGGAACCGCAGTTCTCGCGCGTAATTAATGCAACCTTTTCAGCCACTGGCTTGCCACTTCCTTTGCTGCTTTGCGGGGTTCGTCGAGAAGCTTTTGCTTCTAGCCGTTACGATGGTGACAGATTACTGATACATCGGCTCCGATTGTGGAAAGCGACGCTGTTGAGCTTTAGTTCCCAAGACCCCACCTGGCCCCAAACTCCCCAAGAATTCCTTGCCGGCTGGTCCATGACCAAAGGCAATCTTCGCCGCTTCTTCGAGGAATTAGCTATGCCACCGATCAACGCCACCAGCCAAAGGCTCGCCGGTGAGGCATCCGCAGCACTGGCCGCCGCCGAACTATTCGATCTAGACCTCAAAGACTACGCATCAGGGCTTGATTCAGTCAGCGGAGCGCTCGAAGCCGCAGGCTCCTCTCGCATCAGTATCCCAGACCCCAATATCCCCCAAGATGTGGGTGCCGCGGCCTTCTTCGATATTGATAACACCCTCATCCAAGGCTCCTCCCTCGCCGTGTTTTTTATGGAGCTTGCCAAACGCCGCTTTTTTAAGATCAGCGAGATCCTGCCCGTTGCCTGGAAACAGGCCAAGTATCGTCTCACCGGTGCAGAAAACGCCCAAGATGTAGCCAAAGGGCGCGAACAGGCACTGGAATTTGTCAAAGGACGCGAAGTAGCCGAGCTCGTGCGCTTGTGCGAGGAGATCGTTGATTCAAATATGAGCGAAAAGCTCTGGCCAGGCACCAAGGCCTTGGCCGATCAGCACCTCGCCCAAGGCCAGCAAGTGTGGCTCGTCTCGGCAACCCCGGTGCAGCTAGCCCAGGTGCTGGCACAGCGCCTCGGATTTACCGGCGCACTGGGCACGGTGGCAGAAGTAAAAGATGGCCGCTTTACCGGCAAGCTGGTGGGCGATATTTTGCACGGCCCGGGCAAACGCCACGCCGTGGCAGCACTCGCCACCCTTGAGCAGCTCGACCTGAGCCGCTGCACCGCCTACTCCGATTCCGTCAACGACGTGCCCATGTTATCCATGGTTGGCACCGCCGTTGCTGTAAATCCTGATCGCAAACTGCGCAAAGAAGCAATGATGCGCGGCTGGGAAATCCGCGATTATCGCAGCCTACGCAAGGCGGTGCGTGCCTATGGAGCCCCAGCCCTTGCCACCGCAGCCCTGAGCTTAAGCGGCTGGAAGTACAGCCGGCGCAGCAAGCGCTAAACCGAAAGGCGCGCTTAGCTTATTGCTGCTGCTGTACCTTCTGCAGTTCTTGGTCAATCGCGCGCATGAACACATCAAGCGGCTGCGCACCAGAGATATATTGCTCCCCCACCACAAAGGCCGGGGTGCCTTGAATACCAATGGAAGCCCCATAGCGCTTGGCCTGCTCAATTACCTCGTCATAGGTGCCATCGCTGGCCTGCTGGCGAAATTGCTCGATATTTGGCACGCCTGCCTGCTTGGCAAATCGCACATAATCTTCCAAGGTGAAGTTGGGGTGGCCGGAGATCTCGGCGGTGGATTGATAGAACGCACGGCGGAATGCATCGAATTTTCCTTGTGCAGCAGCGGCGCGACCAGCCTTGGCGGCAGCTTCTGCCGCCGGGCCGTTGACCGGCATATCGTTCCACTCGATCCTGACTAAGCCGCGATCAACATACTCTTTGATCAACGCCGGCTCAGTGTTATTCGACCATTGGCTGCAATAGGGGCATTCGAAGTCCGAGAATTCTGCAATCACCACCGGGGCATCCACTGCACCGATAGCGAAGGGATCTTGTGGGTTACGGCGGTGAACATTGCGCACATCCTCAGCACTCTTGATAGGTGCTTTGGGTCCAAAGATGCTGGCATCATAACTGCCATCTGCCAAGGGTTCAGGGCCATCCAGACCCTGGGTGCCTGGGGTGACTTCCTGCCTGATGTTCGGGTTGGCAAGTACCGGCAGCGATTGATCAGATGAAGCCTGGCCATCCTCGCCTTGAGCACTTTCAGTCGCTGTTTGCTGGGATTGCTCATTGCTTGAGCGCGCACCAATGAAATAGGCGCCGCCGGCTACGGCAAGGACTAAGGCGAGCACTAACGCTAAGAGGCGAGGTGAAACGCTTGAACGCTGGGTCATAAGAGCAGTCTTTCTTTTTTGGGTCTAGACCAATTGCAGGGGTGATCGCAGCACAAAGCCGCCTAGACACCGCATCTGATCGGTGTCTAGGCGGCCTGCACAATAAAGCACGAAGGCTTCAGGCTTACTTGCCAAGCTTTCTACGCTGCACACGGGTGCGACGCAGCAACTTGCGGTGCTTCTTCTTGGACATGCGCTTGCGGCGCTTCTTAATCACAGAACCCATGAATCGGTCCCCTTTACAAAATTCGTTGGTGTACGTACTTCCCTGTCGGCGTTCGCATGCGAGATTCGATCAACGATCACATCTACGTTTTCGCGGTTGAAGTGCACATTCTTCCGCTGCATGAACACCTCAAGCGTGGTCTAGCTGATCAAGACGGGCTTGACTAGACTGCCGCCGAGGCGGCGCCGACACGAATGCGAACCATCATACCGGCGAGCTTTCGCCCTGCCCAAATCGCCACCTGAGTTTCATCGTTCACTCGAAGCACAAAACCCCCAGGGAGGCACCGGCTTATAAGCGCGAAGCCTCACGGTACTTCGCGCCCTTGGTGCCACCAAGGGGGATGTGTGAAAAGTGAAAGAACCTCTAGCTAGTGCTAGCTGTTGGCCATAAAGGCAACACAGCTACTAGCCCACCTCGTAGTAGGAGGCGTCTAAATACTCGTTCACCGCTTTTTCATGGACGCGGAAGCTGCGTCCCACGCGCACGGCCGGCAGTTCGCCAGAGTGGACGAGTCGGTACACGGTCATTTTGGACACTCGCATGATCTCTGCGACTTCCGCAACCGTTAGAAAGGTCCCGTTTTCTTCTCTTGCCATAGTTATATCTACCCTTCAGCTCGTGGCGCGCTGTAGGCTTCCCCTCCCACAGAACGGACACGCACGTGCTTGCATAAGCTTAGCGTGAACTGTGTTGCGCTTGCGACTTAGGTGAAAAGAAGAAACGCAATCGTCTCGTGAGTCACATGAGAAAACACTAAAAGCACAGTACACAGAAGTTTCTTTGTTGCCAGCTTCAACAGAGTCTGAAGTAGAACTTAAAAGAAAAGGGGTAACGCCCCCTTCGGAGCGCTACCCCAGCACCAGGGCCAGAAAGCCCCGCGCACAGCCGCAGCACCTTAACAACCCGGCACCGCAGCAACCCGGTACCGCAGCAACCCGGCACCTCAACAACCCGGCGCCGCAGCACTACAGCGTCTTATTGCTTGCTCATCTCAGCATTGCGCTTGGCTGCAGCCTCGGTGGCCCGGTACATCATGCCGCGCAACCCCGATTCCTCTAAAGAACGCACAGCAGCGATCGTGGTGCCTCCTGGCGAGCAGACATTGCCGCGCAACTGCGCCGGTTCTTCGTCTGTTTCCTGCAGCATCGCTGCGGCACCATAAATCGAGTTGATGGCCAGCTTTTTCGCCACTTCTCGCTTGAGGCCAAGTTGGACACCGGCATCGATCATGGACTCTACAAAGAGGAAGAGATACGCAGGAGAAGAGCCTGACATGGCAATCACAGCATCCATGTCGGATTCTGCGATCACTTCAACTGCACCGACGGTCTGCAGCAGCTTTCGTACCTGCTCGATGCTTTCTTCGTCGCTAAAACGGCCCGGCGCGATGGCCGAGGTTCCCTTGCCCACCAGCATGGGCGTATTCGGCATCACGCGAAGTACCGGGGTGCCTGCTGCCATGACTTCTTCGATGCTTGCGTTGGTCACGCCGGCAGCCATGGATACGACGATGGTGGAGTCATTATTGTCCACGGCCTCGGCGATCTCATCGGCCACCTTGACCAGCACATTTGGCTTCACGCACAAGAAAACCACGTCAACGCCATCGACTGCCTGGGCGTTATCGTTAAACGGCACGATGCAGTATTGCTCTTTGAGCTCTTGGCTGCGTTCGCTGCGACGATTCGCCACGTGGATTTTCTTCGGATTCATCCCGCCGGAGATCAGGCCAGCAACAAGCGCCTCGCCGATCTTGCCGCCTCCGATGATTGCAACAGTAGACATGCGCCCTAGATTGCCACTGCGAAAGCGTTGAAACAAACGAAAGTGGCCTGCCTCCAACTCGAAGCAGGCCACCGACAGGGCGTAGAAGCGCTAGACAATCAGCGCTGGCCCGAAGGTCAGTACCAATCCCACCAGGGCGGATAGCCCCATGCTGAACTTATCGCTGGCGGTACGAAGCGCATGTACCACGCCCACCATCGCGCCGGTTACGGCAAGGGCGAGCACGCTCACGAGCCACTTATTCATCGAACCCCAGAGCATCTGGAAACCGAAGAAGATCACCGCGCCAAGCACGATGCCCACCAGCGCCATCAGGATGACTGCGCCGATGGAAATCTTCTCATTCGCTGCGGCCTCTTCGTCGTAGGCTGCGGCCAGGGCTTCGTCGTCAAGCTCTTCTTCCTCGACGTCTTCTTGTACCTGACGGATCACGTTGGTGTCTTCGGCATCGTGCTGCGGGCGCACGGGCTCGCGCACTTCCTTGATCACCGTGGTTTCTTCAGCGTCGGTGCCGAGGCGCTGCTGCAGAAGCTCGGGCTCTTCCTGCAAGGGTTGCTCGGGAGCGGGCTGATCAAAGTGCTCCTCATATTCCTTGTCAAACGCCGGCGTGGGCTCTTCAAGGGCCTCTTCGGCGCTTGCCTGCGGCACTGCCTGCGCGGGGAAGGAGCCGGTGGTCAGCTGCACTGGATCCTTTTCATCCACCACTGCCAAGGAAATATCGCTTTCCTTGCTGGCTTCTTGGGAGGCAGGCACATCGGTTGCATCTGCCTCGGCGTCTTCATCCGGGACGTCAACAGCCAAAGGCGCATCGTGGTCTTCTTCCGGGTCCTCCTTGGGCTGTGCTCCAAGGGGCTGGGATACGACGTCCGATTGATCATCGGTGGGCACTTCGCTTTGCTCCACACCAAGGGGGCTTGGCTGCTGCTCCTCGGCAGAGGTATCGCGATCCACATCCAAGGGGTCTTGTGAAGTGGTGGGTTCTGCGTCGGGGCGATTGTCGTGCTCGGCGTCGATGGGCACATTGGAGTGCCGTGATTCGGTGGGCTTGGAGGCAACCTTGGGAATGTTGCCCGTCAGCTCAGCTACGGAAATGCCGCCTTCTTCAAGGCTGCGGCGACGACGGCGACGCGGGGTTTTGGAGCTGTCGTCCGAACCGCCCGAACGCGCTAGCAGTTCGGCGACGGTGAGTTGCTTATCGCTCATTGCTCCTATTTACCTCCTCGGTCTTGTGACCGGGTCGTCTGTGGGGCCATGCCCTGTTCGAGGCGACGAAGGATTACTCCCTCACGCAACGCCCAAGGACAAATCTCAATTCTTTCGAGTTCGAGCGCACGCATCGCAGCTTCGGCCACGAGGGCGCCAGCGACGATCTGATGCGATCGATTCGAACTCACTCCTTCTAATTCTGCCCTGTCTGCCGCTGTCATGCGAGAAATGAAGGCGATTAATTGTCTCAAACCCGCCGCAGTGAGTTCTCTTTGCACATACAAACCGGCCGAAGATGGGGCAGATCCGGTGAGTCGTGCCAGGGTACGGAAGGTTTTTGAAGTTGCAGCCGCGCGCCACTTAGGCCCATAGGCCCGCAATGCTTTTGCTGGCTCATCCAACTCGGCATCAATGTAGTCGCGCAATAAATTGATCTTTTTACGCGAAGGCGGATCAGTTTCAAACCAATTATGCGTCAGGCGCGCTGCACCCAAATCCAAGGAGTAGGCGGCATCGGGGGCTTCTTCGGTGCCACACGACATCTCCAGGGAACCGCCGCCAATATCGAGGTTGACAATGCGCCCAGCAGACCAGCCATACCAGCGTCGCACTGCCAGGAAGGTCAGTCGCGCCTCGTCGGTGCCGGATAAGATTTCTAGGCGCACCCCAGTTTCTTCTTCTACATGGTCGAGCACCGCATCGGCATTGGTGGCAGAACGCACCGCCGAGGTGGCAAAGGACATCAGCTCTTCGCAGCCGAGCTGCTCTGCCACGCCCTTGGCTTCTTCTACAAAGCTGGTGAGCTTCTTTATTCCCTTATCACTTAAGGCCCCGTCTTTATCCAGGTACTCCACCAGCTTTAGCGTGGTTTTCCAATCGCTCATGGGGCTTGGCTGGCCGCCCTGCTTGGCGTCCACCGCTACCATATGAACGGTATTGCTTCCCACGTCCAATACACCTAATCGCACGGTTTTAGCGTAGACGGTATAGCGTAATTCCGTATGCATCGCCCCCGAAAAGTTTGGTATTTATGCCTCGCGTGAATTTGGGTTTCCCCTCCAATAGTGCCGCCGCGGCCTCCATTGCCCGCGGTGATGAATTGCCGCATGATTTCCCGCGCGAGTGGTTCGAATTCACCCACCCCGAAGATCCACTGCACCAGATCAGCATCGACCTGACCTGGGTAGAATCCACCTATGCCTGCGGTTTTGGCACGAGCCGCTGCCGGGGCATCGATGCCGCGCTCCCCGAGGTGGGGTGCTGCACCCACGGCGCTTTTTTAAGTGATGAACAGGATCGCTCCCAGCTTTTCGACGCCGTGCAGCGCATGCCGAAGCGTTTTTGGCAGTACCACCAGGATGTGGGTGCCGAAGAACTCGAACCCTGGCTGGAGTGGGATGAACTAGACAATGACGAAGGCGAACCAGAGCCAGCATTAAAAACGAAGATTGTGCACGGGGCCTGTATTTTTGCCAACCGCCACGGCTGGCCTACCGGGGCTGGGTGCGCCTTGCACCAGTGGGCGCTGGCCGAGGGCGAAGACCTCACCGTGGTCAAACCAGAGGTGTGCTGGCAGCTTCCTCTGCGCAGGCTGGAGGCCTATGAGGAACGCGCCGATGGCCAGGAGATTTTAAGAACCACCATCACCGAGTACGAGCGCCGCGGCTGGGGCAATGGTGGCGAGGATTTTGATTGGTACTGCACCACCGATGCCCGTTGCCATGCCAACGCCGAGCCGATCTGGCGAAGCCACGAGGCGGAATTACGCGCCTTGCTCGGCGATAGCGCCTACGCGGTGCTTGCCCAGCATTGCCAAGCACGCGAGCAGATGGTCAATGCCCACCCCCAGGCATTTGCCCGGCACCCGGCGAGCCTTAAAGCTCAAACTTATAGCCAAGACCGCGCACAGTAACGAGGTTGCGTGGCGATTTCGGCTCCAGTTCTACCTTGGAGCGCAGGCGCTTGATGTGCACGTCCAGGGTTTTGGTATCGCCTACATAATCGGCACCCCAGATGCGGTCGATGAGCTGGCCGCGAGTGAGCACTCGCCCGGCGTTGCGCAGCAAATACTCCAAGAGATCAAACTCTTTGAGCGGCATCTGCACCGGTTCGCCATCCACGGTGACGGTGTGGCGCTCTACGTCCATGCGCACGCGGCCGCCTTCGAGGATCTGCTCGTCTTCTTCCTCATACACCGGCTCGCCACCGCGGCGCAGCACGGCACGCACGCGGGCGATCAGCTCGCGTGAAGAATAGGGCTTGGTTACATAATCATCGGCGCCGAGCTCGAGGCCGACTACCTTGTCAATCTCGGAGTCGCGGGCCGTCACCATAATCACTGGGACTTGTGATTCCGCCCGAAGCTCGCGGCAGACATCGGTGCCGGACATGCCGGGCAGCATGAGGTCGAGTAAGACGATGTCGATGTCGTTGCTACGAAACAGCTCTAGTGCCGCAGGCCCATCGGCGGCGTGGATGACCTCAAAGCCCTCTTTGCGCAGCAAAAACGCGAGAGGGTCGGCAAGGGAGGCCTCGTCTTCAACGAGCAGAATCGTGGTCACGACTTGTCCTTTCGTCTGACTCCCACTCTGGGAATGCTGTTTCGCAATGAACCACTCAGCCGTGGCGGCACCTCGGAGGCGATTGCTTCGTGTGCAACGGGCTGATTGCTAGCAATGGGCAACTCTAGTGTGAATGTGGAACCGGCGCCTGGCCTAGACCACAATTTGACGCTACCGCCGTGGTTTGCAGCCACATGTTTTACGATAGCTAACCCCAAGCCCGTGCCGCCGGTAGATCGGGAACGAGCTTTATCCACGCGGAAGAAGCGCTCAAATACTCGCTTTTGATCCGCCGGCGCAATGCCAATGCCGCGGTCAATCACCCGGATCAGCACCGTGGCATCGGAAACCACCTTGGTGCTCACAGAAACAGGCATCGCATTGGGCGAGTAATTAATGGCGTTACTCACCAGATTCGATAACGCGGTGATAAGCAGGTTCTTATCCCCCATCACCTGCACGCCAGTGGGTTTGGTGCGGGTGAGCTCAATACCGGCGTTTTCTGCCGCTAGATAATTGCGCGCAATGGCCTCGTCCACCACCTCGTCGATGGCCACCGGCGCCATATCCGGCAAGGCCTCGGCTCCTTGCAATTTAGACAAGGAGATCAGCTCATTGATCATGTCGGCCAAGCGATGCGCTTCGCTTTGGAGGCGCTCGGCAAAATACGCCACCTGATCTGGGTCATCGGCGGCCTCGGTGAGCGCTTCTGCCAATAAGGCCATGCCACCGACAGGCGTTTTGAGTTCATGGGAGACATTGGCCACGAAATCTCGCCTGGCAGATTCCATGCGCTGGCTCTCGGATTCATCGGTGGAAAAAACAACCACAAATCGATCGTCGACAAGCGAAAGGGGCTTGACCACCGCACGCACCGAAGTAATGCGACCACCGGGGCGGCGCTGATCGGTGGCCAACTCCACGGTGTGCGTTTCTTGATCATCAAAGCACTCGGCGGCCTGCTGCCAAATATCGGGATTCAGCGAACGCTCGTGCACAATGCCCATCTCGTGGGCGGGCGTATTAGAAAGCAACACCCCACCCGAGCGGTCAATCACCGTAACTCCCGTGGGCGAACCCTGCACCGTAAGGTGAAGCACCTGGCTTACAGTGGTGACCTGATTGGCATTCAAGGTGCTGGCAGAGCGGTAGCGTCGCACTCGTTTTTGCAACCACTGAAACGCAGGTAGGGCGAGGCCGGCTACGACCACGCCCAACAGGAAAGCTGCCAGAATTGTCACTAGCACCTCATGCTAGTGCACATCGCCTGCTTCTGCGCCCCGAACGCACGCGCATAGCCTAGAACGCGCTGCTGCGCTGCTAGGCTCTTGCACAACACGCCTGGAAAAGGTTGAGCCTCACTCAAAGGAGATCCAATGCGCACTCTCAATACTGTTGGCCTGTGTGTTGCGGGAATTGGCCTAGCAAGCACATTGGGTGCGTGTTCCCAACAAGATGCCCCGGCCACATCATCGACCGCAGCGGCAGAGGTAGCGCCAATGGATCAAGGCACACCAGCGCACACCGAGCTAAGCGACGCCATCGTCGGCCCCTCCGACGCACCCGAGGGACTAGCGCCGGGGAATTTTTATGAGGTATTCGGCTCCAACCAAGACCCCTCGCCTGCCACGCTCGACCCGGAGGCATGCGCCCCGCTCATCTTTGATTCCAATACCGCAGCGGCCTGGGCAAAAACGCCGTTAGATCAAAGAACTGTGGCGATGTACAGCGGCTTTGATCAGCAGTGGGCCATTGTGGAACTCGATTTGGAACCGCGCAGCGCCGATCCCGCCCAGTGCCAAACCGTCACGCGCAGCGATAACACTCAAATTGGCACGATTACCACCACCTACCAGCTCAAGCCGGTTGACCTCGACCTCGAAGGTGCTGAAGATGTGCACGCCGTTTCGGTGCTTACCACCGCGGTTGCCCTCGATGGCCAAGATAGCCCCGGCGATAAGGTTGGGCGGACCACCTTGGTCATAAGCGCCAATGTTGCGGGCAAGCACATGACGGTGGTTGGCCATAACGTAGAACCGGGCACGCTCGAAAGCCTGGCTCAAAGCCAGATTGCCAAACTGCAGCAGTAGCCACGGCTCTATCGCCGCCAAGAGCACTGGTTTTTAGGCCAAAACACCTCCGGGGCGCAGTGCTTTGGCAACAATCGCGCAGTGCTTCGCAAGAAATCCACGTACACTTCGGGCAAGAGGTGGCAGGTATGCACGATGCCTGCCATTGATTTCTAACCTCCAGGAGTGATGCTTGATGAAGATGCGTTTACACAACCACAAGCGCAGCACAACGCTATTGGCCGTACCGTTCATACTGGCTTTGGGGCTGAGCGCTTGTAGCTCCGACGGAGATAATGACTCCGCCGAGACGCAAACCAGCACCAATACTGTGACCAGCACGGCGCAATCGACGATCGAGCAGACGCAGGCAGCGACCTTGCAAGAGATGATCGTTGGCCCCGATGATGCACCTGAGGGCCTTAAGCACGCCGATGTTTCTATGGTCAACGATCTTGCCTCTGAGCTTGGCGGCAACCTCAACCTCGACGGTGGAGTACAGCCCGAGCAGTGCCAGCCGTTTGCAGCCGATATTTCCACCGCAGCAAAGTGGGCGGCACTGCCCCAAAACGAAGCTGCCACCGCGCTCTACACCACCCCTGATGACAATGAGGCTGTGATGGTGCGCATCGACGCCACCGAAACCACGGTGAACCCCGAAGAGTGCGCCACCTTTACCCGTGAGTTTGATAATGAGCTGGCTAAGAGCGTGAGCACCTACACCGTGACCCCCATGGAGATTTCCATTGAGGGCGCAGACAATGTGGTGGCCGTGGAAGAGCAAATGCAGAGCATGAATGTTGGCGGCCAGGAACTTGAGGTTCCCCCGGCCGGTGCCCAAAACGTGATCATCACCGGCACCACCCAGGGCAAGACCTTCACGGTGATTGGCTCCAACACCATTCCGAAGGAAGTGCTGCAGGCGCTTGCTCAAAACCAGGTGAATAAGATCAACGAGAACTCCTAGGCTCTTTTAAGCGCTACAAAGAGCGCAAAACGCACCCAATCCCTTGGCGGGTTGGGTGCGCTTTTTATTGAGCTAGCAGTGGTTATTTTCCACCCTGCGCTGCAACAGCAGCGGCGCCAGCGGCAGCGGCCTCGGGGTCGAGGTAGGTGCCGCCTGGGTTTTGTACCTTGCCTTCGGCATCAAGCTCGTACACCAGCGGGATGCCGGTGGGGATGTTCAGCTCTGCAATATCCTCATCGGAGATATTGTCCAGGTGCTTGACCAGGGCGCGCAGGGAGTTACCGTGCGCTGCGATGAGGACGGTTTCGCCCTTCTTTGCGCGCGGCAGGATCTCCTGCTCGAAGTAGGGCACGAAGCGCTCTACAACATCCTTGAGGCACTCGGTTTGGGGTACGGCATCCAGGTCGGCGTAGCGCACGTCGTTGGCCTGGGAGTATTCGCTGTCGTTATCGAGTGCTGGCGGCGGGGTGTCGTAGGAGCGACGCCATGCCATGAACTGCTCTTCGCCGTACTTATCCTTGGTTTCTGCCTTGTTCAGGCCCTGCAGCGCGCCGTAGTGACGCTCGTTGAGGCGCCAGTCGCGCACAACGGGAATCCAGTGACGATCAGCGGCATTGAGCGCGATGTTGGCGGTGCGGATAGCGCGGCGCAGCAGCGAGGTGTATACAACCTCGGGCAGCACGCCTTCTTGCTTGAGCAATTCGCCGCCGCGACGAGCCTCAGCCTCGCCTTTTTCGGTGAGGTTTACATCGACCCAGCCGGTGAACTGGTTGGATGCATTCCACTCACTTTGACCGTGACGCAGAAGAATCAATTTGCCATTACTCATGCCTCAAGCATGCCACCAAACGTTCCAATTCGCCGTGGATCAGGCTCCCTCAAGGCCAAAATGTGGGATTATTTACATTTGCGCCCGGTTGATGCCCGTTCGGGCATCGTGCTTTTCGACGCCACCGCCCACACCCCAAGCGCTGCTTAAGCCCCTTCGGGTTTGCGCTGCACGCAGCTATCCACGCTCAGGGCAAGCGCTTGGCCATAGACCTGCTCAAGTTCTTCTGCAGCCCGCGCCCAGGTGAATTGCATGGCATGCTCCCTGGCTGCCACACCCATGGCGATGCGACGTTGGTCGTCGTCAAGCAAGGAAGCAATAGCGTCTGCCCAATGACCTGGTTCATGATCTTCTACCAGCACACCCGTGGTGCCATCGTCGACGGCGATGGGCAAACCACCCACGCGAGCCGCAATCACCGGAGTACCGCAGGCCTGCGCCTCGATAGCCACCAGCCCAAAGGACTCGTTATAGGAAGGCACCGCCACCACATCAGCCGCCTGGAAAATGGCCACCAGCTCCTCGGCGGGGCGAGGATCTAAAAAGCGCACCCTGTGGCAAATACCAAGTGAGCGGGCAAGTTCCGTGTAGTGCTCCACCGTGGCTTGAGCACCCGAAGGCCCACCACACAAAAGCACGCGCATATCGCGATCAGGGT
This sequence comes from Corynebacterium pseudopelargi, assembly GCF_003814005.1. NCBI lineage: Bacteria > Bacillati > Actinomycetota > Actinomycetes > Mycobacteriales > Corynebacteriaceae > Corynebacterium > Corynebacterium pseudopelargi. The sequence continues at coordinate 2,128,734 of NZ_CP033898.1, forward strand.
CGCGGCGGAAAAGCTCAGCGACGGCCTTGAGCAGCACCTGCGGGCCTTTAAATTCCTGCAGCCGCCCCACAAAGGCCACCACCTTGGTATGCAGCGGAATACCCAAATTACGACGAGCCAGCTCAGTATTGCGCTGCTTGCCGGGGGTAAACAGCTCCACATCGGCACCAGGGGCAATCACCGCCACCTTCTCAGGCTCCGCATCATAGTGGCGCACCAGATCATTGGTTTCTTCCGGGGTATTCACCACCAAAATATCCGCATTATCTACCAACTGCTGCTCACAGATGCGCCGCGCATCAGACTCAGGCGTGTCATTGGAGGTGCGATGGGTGTTTTTCACCGCCGCCAAGGTGTGCGCAGTATGGACCAGCGGGGCTTGCCACAGATCACGCAGCAGCCAACCCACCTGCCCAGAAAGCCAATAGTGGGAATGGATGAGGTCATAGTGAAGCTGCTCGCAACGAACAAATTGCAAAATCCCGCCAGCAAAGGCCGCCAACTGGGTGGGTAATTCCTCTTTACTCAAGCCCTCATACGGGCCTGCCACCACATTGATCACCCTTAAACCGGGCTCTACCTCCACCACATGCCCTTGGCTTGGGCGCGTGGCGCGGGTAAAAACATCCACCTGCACACCACGCCTGGCCAATTCGCAGGCAGTGGAGAGCACATAAACATTCATGCCCCCTGCATCGCCAGAACCTGGTTGCTGCAGGGGGGAAGTGTGCATAGAAATCATGGCGATGCGCATGCTGCCATCCTAGATGCACCCCGTCGATGCTTAAGGAGCTAGCTTATTCCTCCACGTGAATGCGCATCCCCACCGTGGCCGCATCACCACTGCGAAGCCGCACCCCTTTGAGGCCATCGCCGAGAAGTGCTGGTTCAACGCACACAAAATTGCGCCATTCACCAGGGCCAATATCCTCTATGGCCGCGGCTTGTTGCTCGCCGGGGTTCCACACAACGGTGGCATCTGCCCCAATCGGCGAGACCACGATCCGGCGCACGCCATCGTCGATCACCACGCGGCGTGACTCATGGGCAATCACATCGAACTCACCTTGGATCCGCAGCTCCTTGGGCAAGGAGTACTCCTCGCCGCTGAGCTGGTTTAGTGCGCGGGTGCCGCCGAGGCCACGCAACACCGTTGATTGGATATCCCCCACCGCAAAATAGGGGTGCAAAGCAAATTGCGCCGTGGTGGGCCGAGATCCTCGATTGATGGCCTGGAGGGTAATACTGAGTTCCTCATCCTCCCTGCGGGTGCGCAACTCAAGGCAGATATCTTCGTGGCGCAACTTCGCCACGAATCCCTTCGGCTGCTGTTCAACGCTCCACAGTTCCCGGCGCGCCCAGCCATGTGATGGGCTTTGGCCAAGCAAGCCACCAAACCAGGGGGCAATCACCGGTACACCGCCTCGGATGGATTCGCCTACGCCAATATTGGCCTTGCTTGAGAGGTAGAAGAGTTCGCCGTGACCTGTGCTTGCGCTGGTGACGTGCCCGCCGGCCGGGCTGATGCGCATGCCTGCATGGGAAAGCAATGAGGGAGTTTCGGCATTGTCATTGGACATGCACTCGAGGGTAATCCTGGCGTTCACGCGGTGAAAACTTTCAGCAGGGTGTATTCGGGCACACTGCGTAGCCCAGGAGTGGAAGCGATGGGCTGGATCATTTTCAGGTAGAAAAGAAAGTAAAAATCTCATCGTGGTGTGGCACCTCGGCCAGATCCGGGGTTACGCTAGGGTAACTAAGCTCCGGTAACGAAGCCTGGCTAACTAAGCCTGCGTGCAAACCTCGCACTACTCAACCACCAATAAGGAAGTGGCATGTCAGCGTTAGAAAAGAAATCATGGCTGCAGTACTACGGCGATTGGACTCCCCCAACGCTGGAGTATGGCGATACCACCTTGTTGGATATCTACGATCACAACCTCGAGATCAACGCCAATAAGCCAGCCACCTATTTCTTTGGCCGCCAGATGACGTATGGCGAACTTGATAAGCGCGTGCGTTCCGCGGCTGCTGGCCTGCGCGCCCTGGGCGTGCGACCCGGCGATCATGTGGCCATCGTGTTGCCCAACTGCCCCCAGCACATCGCCGCCTATTTTGCCGTGCTCAAATTGGGCGCCACCGTGGTAGAGCACAACCCCTTGTACACCGCCCACGAGCTTGAAGGACCGTTTAAAGACCACAAAGCTCGCGTGGCCATCGTGTGGGATAAAGCAGCCTCCACCCTAGAAAAGCTGCGCCGCACCACCCCGCTGGAAACCATCGTTTCGGTGAACATGATCGACGCCATGCCCTCGGTGCAGCGCTTTGCGCTGAAACTGCCAGTGCCGATGATTCGCAAGCAACGCGATGCCCTGAGCGCCGATGCCCCCAATACCGTGCCGTGGAATGTGCTGATCGGCCCTGCTCTTGGCGGCAATGGTGACGATGTTGTCTCCTGCCCCGAGGTAACAAAAGATTCGGTGGCCTTGGTGCTCTATACCTCCGGCACCACCGGCGCACCCAAGGGTGCCCAACTCACCCACGGCGGGCTATTTGCCAACCTGCTCCAGGGCAAGGCCTGGGTGCAAGGCCTAGGCGATCAAGACGAGCGCCTCCTGGGAGCACTACCAATGTTCCACGCCTATGGCATCACCATCGTGTTGAACTTGGCGGTATATATCGGCGGCGAGATCGTGCTGCTGCCTGCACCGCAGATCCCGCTGATTATGAAGATTATGAAGAAGCACACCCCCACCTGGGTTCCCGGTGTGCCCACCTTGTATCAGAAGATCGTGGAAGCAGCAGAGGCGAAGAATATCTCCATCTCTGGTGTGCGCAACTCCTTCTCCGGCGCCTCCACCTTGCCCACCGACACAGTGGAGCGCTGGGAGAGGCTCACCGGCGGGCTGTTGGTTGAAGGCTATGGGCTGACAGAAACCTCGCCGATTATCGTCGGAAACCCGATGAGCTCGGATCGTCGCCCAGGCTATGTGGGTATTCCTTTCCCCGATACCGAAATCCGCATTGCCAATCCAGAGAATCTGGATGAAACGATGCCAGATGGCGAGGAAGGCGAGGTGCTGGTTCGCGGCCCGCAGGTCTTTGCAGGCTACCTGAATAACCCGGAGGCCACCGAGGCCAGCTTCCACGATGGTTGGTATCGCACCGGCGATGTGGGAATCATGGAGCCGGATGGATTTATCCGCCTGGTGGCACGCATTAAAGAGGTGATTATCACCGGCGGGTTCAATGTGTATCCGGCTGAAGTAGAAGAGGTATTGCGAAGCCACCCCGACATCGTGGAGGCCACCGTGGTGGGCCTTCCCCGTGGCGATGGCTCCGAACAGGTGGTTGCTGCTATTACCCTCAACGCCGGTGCAGCACTCGACCCGGAGGGCATGAAGGAATACTGCCGCGAAAACCTCACCCGCTATAAGGTTCCGCGCACCTTCTACCACTTTGAAGAACTGCCGAAGGATCAGCTAGGCAAGGTGCGCCGCCGCGACGTGCAAGAAGAGCTGCTGAAAAAGCTCAAGCGCTAAATACTTACCCCTACCCACACCGGTTCAGGCTCTAAAGTCACACCAAAGACTTCGGCCACCCCACCGCGGATTTCCCGGGCCAACGCCACGAGATCCGCGGTGTTGGCGTTTCCGCGGTTGCTTAACGCGAGAGTGTGCTTGGTGGAAAGCCGCACCGGGGCCTGCGGGCCTGGGTATCCCTTGTGAAAGCCCGCTTTATCAATGAGCCAGGCCGCCGAAAGCTTGATGCCACCGGCAACCTCAAAAGCGGGCATAGCCTCTGCTGCCTCTTCGCCGAGCTTGGCGGCCACCTTTGAGCGCACCTCGCTTGCCTGGGCGCTACTGACAATGGGGTTGGTAAAGAAAGAGCCAGCAGACCAGGTATCGTGATCCGATTCCTGGTACACCATGCCCTTGCCACGACGAAGCCCCAGCACCGCCTCGCGCACATCGGCAATGGGCAGGCGCTGCTCCGGCTCGGCGCCGAGGGTGCGCGCTAATTCCCCGAAGCGCAAGGGTGCGGAAAGGCCATCGCTGTGTAGCTGCAAGGTGATATCCAGCACGACCGCACGCTGGGTGAATTTCAGGTTGGAGTAACGGTAGGCAAGATCCAGCTCGGAAGCGGCTGCCTTGACAATCCGGCCATGTTGCCTGTCGTACAAGGTGACCTCGACCAGTACATCGGCAATCTCGCAGCCGTAGGCGCCCACATTTTGTACCGGGGTGGCACCAGCGCTGCCGGGGATACCAGAAAGGCACTCAATGCCACCCAAACCTGCAGCCACCGCCGTAGCCACAACCTCATCCCACACAGCGCCCGCCTCAGCGCGAAGGCGCGCACTGGGGGCGTCGATGTCGATGCCGTCGAAGTCGAGGATCACAGCGGCCAATGGCACCTCGCCATCGGCAACCACCAGGTTGGACCCTCCGCCAACCACCAGCAAGGGGATCTGGTGGGCGTCGAAAAGCTTGATTACCTCCACCGCAGCCTGCTGAGAAAAGCAGCGAAAGCTCGAAAGCGGCGTGCCGCCAAGGTGCAAGGTAGTCAGTTGCGCGAAGGGCTCTAGGCCACGAGTGACGGAGCTAAGAGACGCCGCCTGCTCGAAGATTTCTTCGTAGTGAGGATCCAACAATGTATTTGCCACACCATCAAAGGTAGTCTGTACGCATGACGACACGAAGCGAGAACACCGTAACCATCGCACAACCGGCGAATAAGGTGCACGAAGCACTCACCAACGCCGACTACTGGGCCTACGTCACCCAGCACCTTTCCCCCGAACCCGGCCAGGTTCACGAGTTCAGCGAAGCAGACGGCGGCGCAGTAGCCACCCTGTTTGAAGTGCTCCCCCAGGAACTGCTGCCCGAAGCTGTCCGCGGCATGATCAGCCAATCGTTGAAGGTGAAGCGAGTAGTCAACGTTGGTGCACTCGAAGGCGATAACGCCAAGCACTCCTACACCGCCGATGTAAAAGGCACCCCTGTGGACTTCAAAGGTGAAATCAGCATGCGCGGCGAAGGCGATAGCACCGTGCTCGACTACGCCAACGAAGTCACCGTGAACATCCCCTTCATGGGCGGCGCCATCGAACCGAAGGTAGCCGAAGCACTCGGTGAGCTCTTCAACAACGAAGGCAACCTCACCGAGCAGTGGATCAAAGAAAACCTCTAAGCCTTTTCGCACCTGCAACACGCCATGGCCGACCATGCCCACAATAAGCGAGCCGAATTCGCCCGGGCTGGTCGGCTTTCGCGTCCCATCGGCGTAGTAACCAGAGGCACCACCAACCAAAACCGGCTGCGGCGCTGCGATCGATGGATGGCCAATAACCCCGCAATACAACGCCTCCTCAACCACGCCACCGACCCGCTGGCCATCGACTTAGGCTACGGGGCATCAGCTACCACCACCGTGGAATGGGCAGGCTGGCTCAGACGCATCCGCCCCGACATTGCCGTGCTTGGGCTAGAAATCGCACCCGAACGAATCCAACCGGCACAACACGGCGTGCACTTTGGCTTAGGCGGCTTTGAGCTTGCAGGCCACAACCCACACCTGGTGCGGGCTTTTAATGTGCTGCGCCAATACGACGTAAGCCAGGTCCACGATGCCTGGCACACGGTATGCAGCAGGCTTGCCCCCGGTGGGCTGTTTATAGAGGGCACCTGCGATGAGCTGGGCAGAAGAAGCACCTGGATCACCTTAGATGCCCACGGCCCTCGCAGCCTCACACTGGCCTGGGATCCGCTGCACACCGACTACCCCTCCGCGCTTGCCGAGCGCCTGCCCAAGGTGCTGATCCACCGCAATGTGCCGGGTGAGAAGATCCATAGCCTGCTCCAGCGCCTCGATCGCGCCTGGGATCACACAGCAGCGATGGCCCCATTTGGGCCAAGGCAACGATGGCGAGAAACCCAACGCATGGTGGCCGAAGAGCTCGGCATTGCACCGCAACGCCGGCGCTTAAGCGACAATCTTTTAGAAGTGCCCTGGTCGCTGGTTGCAGAGGATTAGGAATTCCAAGGCGGCTTGGCTCTTTTGCAGCGCCGCGGAGTATTTTCTAGCGCTTCAGCTTGGTACATGGCGTTTTGCAGCGAAATCAGGCACTCTTAGCTACGTGAGCAAATCATCATCAGGAATTTTCAAAGTCGTGTTAAGCATCCTCGCGGTGCTGCTCATTGTGCTCATTGGCAGCGAATTTGGCGCCCGCTGGTATGTGACCAAGCAAATCCGCGATGAAGTTGGACAAAGTGCCGATGGGCGCGAAGCAGAAGTATCGCTCGGGTCCTCGCCGCTGCTGCTGGGCATGCTGCAAAAAGACGTCAAAGAGGTAGAGATCACTACCCCGGATACCGTCAAGATTGAGCGGCCTGCTGACCCCAACGCCGTGCCCAGCATCTCCGGCACACCAGATGCGCACATCATGATCGACCACCTCGATATCAGCGACCCCGATCACCTCATTGCCCAACAGCTGCAATTAACCACCCAGCTCAGCAATGAATTCCTCCTCGCCAACCTGCAGATCTACCTCGACGGCGCCCTACCCCAAGAACCAGCACCCGATGCCAACCTGCTGGAATCGCTCGCAGGCAAACTCCTGCAAAACACCGTGAGCATCACCGACGTACAGTCGCACCCCCAAAACGGCACCATGGAAGTAGAAGTAAGCAACGGGGCAGCAAGCGTAGAGCTTGAACCACGAGTCAAAGATGGCCAGCTCACCTTCGTGGCAAAGAACACCTCGGTTCTTGGATTCAGCCTCCCATCGAGCGTGTCCGATGCCCTAACCCAAGCCTTTAAACAAGCCGCAGGCAGCATCGACGTTGGCCTGGAATTCAAGGGCATCAAGGTGCTCGACAACGGCATGGAAGTAGAGCTCGAAGGCCACAATATCGACCTCAATGAGCTATCCGCCGAAAATAACTTCGGGCCTTCTGCCTAAGCTGCTAGCTATATATCTAGAAGATGGGTGATCCAAAGCCCCGTAGCCCCCGCCTCAACCACGGCGGGGGCTTGCTCATTGCTACACACCGCCATCACCGGCACGCGGCTGTGCTGGCTTAAGTGCCAAACACCCTCAGCAGCACTCTCATGCGGCCCGGCAATAATTGCGTCAATGCCCACAGGGCCAAGCTGCCTGGCGGCCCAAGCAAGCTGCTGGGCATCAAAGATGGTGGTGTCTACAAAGACCGCGAGCTGCGCCGGATGCGGGACGGCTTCGCGTATGGACGCGACCTCACTAATGAAGCCCGTGGAGTTCATGACGGCGATATTGGCGTATTCGGGCACCACGGCCACCATACTGGCGCCTTCTTGGACGGCGAGGCGCGCTTCTGAGGCTTTGATGAGGCGGTGGTGCTGGCCGCTGGGGTATCCGGCCACGCTGGCAACACTCACTCTTCTAGGTAAATCCTGGGGCGTTTGTGGCTGTTGTTGCCAGCCGGGTTCGGTGTGGGCGCCTGGCTCGGTGTGGGCGCCTGGCGCTGCTTGCCAGCTTTGTCCGGCCTGCTGGAACTGCTGACCTTCTTGAACCTGCGAGGCCTCCTGGCCCTGCTCTGCCGGCAGGGCGCGCAGCAGGTTCGGTGGCACCACTACCCCAATGCCTTGGGCTGCGGCGTTCTGGCATGCCTGACGCACGCTTTCAAAGCTCGCTGTGGGCTCAAGCAGGACGGCGCTAATGGGAATGTCCACTTATGCCTCGGGTTTACCAGCCGTAGGTGCCGTCGAGGATGTTTTTGATTTGCGGGCGCACATCGAACCAGTACAGGCCGATGATCACGATGCCGATCCAGGAGAGGAAGGGGATGGGCAGTAGCTGTACTGCGGCTGAACCTGCCAGCAGTGCTACCCACACCCACTTATCTTGGCGGTCGGCCACCTGGAAGGCGTCGCCGCGGGTAGAAGCGCTGAGCACTGCACCAATGGCTCCGGCTGCCACGATCAGCAGCTTGAAAATGAGGATGGCGTAGCGCAGCAGCATGTAAATAGAGGCAATAGTCATAGGGTTCTTTCGGTTTTTATACGCCAAACAAGAGGTAGGACACAGTGTAAATGGCTAAGCCTGCAATCGCACCAACGACCGTGCCGTTGAGCCTGATGTACTGGAGGTCTTTGCCTACCATGAGTTCGATTTTGTCGGCTGCCTCATCGGCATCCCAGCGCTCGATTGTCTCGGAGATAATCGAGGTGACTTCCTCGGCATAATTATCAGCTAAGAAGGCCGCGGCTTTGGTGATGCGTCGATCCAGCGCGTTGCGCACATCGGCATCCTCGTGGAGTCGGTGGCCCCATTCCAAGGAAAGCTCTCGGGTTTTTTGGCGCAGGATCGAGTGGGGATCCTCGGCGGTGTCGATGATGGTGGCGGAGGCTTTGTCCCAAAGGGTCGCTGCAATATTTTGCATCGGCTCGCTGGCCATCACGTCGTGTTTGATTTCCTCCACCTTGGCAATCATGGCGGGATCGTGCTGAAGGTCCTCGGAGAATTGGTGCAGGAAGCGTCGAATAGCTTGGCGCGCCTCATGGTCTTTATCGCGATCAACGGCGGCCGTCCACTGGATGAGCTCGCGGTACACTCTGTCGCCTACCAGCTCATTAACAAACTTCGGTGCCCAGCTCGGGGCACGCTCATCGAGGAGGCGCACGATCAGCGCCTCGGAGCCCAGCGCCTTGACGTGCAGCCAATGCACGAGCTGATCCACCACGGGCTCCACCTGGCCGCCCTGAATCAGATCTTCCAACAACTTGCCCACGGGAGGACCCCACGCTGGCTCTTTCAGCTTGTCGACGACCGCCGTGCGGATCACCGCCTCAGCATCATCGGGATCTAAGGCCCGCACCACCCGCGCGGTGAACTTGCCTACCTCTTTGGAAACCCGATCGGCGTTTTCGGGCTTAACCAGCCAATTAGCAATGTGTGTAGGCAGGTTCGCGCTTTGGATCTTTTGGGTAATTAGCGTGGCGTTGAGGAAGTTCTCTGCCACAAAATCACTCAGCGCTTCACCCACTTGATCCTTCTTGCGCTTCACAATCGCCGTGTGCGGGATTTTCAGCCCGAGGGGATAGCGAAACAGCGCGGTAACGGCAAACCAGTCTGCCAAGCCGCCCACCATGCCGGCCTCCGCGGCGGCGCGAACAAAGCCGACCCACGCAGGGGTTGGATCTGTGGCGGCTGTGTACCACTGGCAGCTAAGAAAGATCACTGCTGCAACACCCAACAAGCTGGTGGCAAAGAGTTTGTGGTTGCGCAGTGTTTTGCGGCGCGCTGCTTCATCTTCAGGTGAAGGCCCTGGGACCGCGAGACGTTCTTGGCTAGCTTGCATGCGGCTCATTATTGCGCAACCCAGGCCCGCATACCGCATTGAGGTAGCAGCACTTGAGCAAATGCGGGCAGAAGAAAAGCGCCCACGGTAGTGGTGGGCGCTTGAAAAGCGAAAGCTGCGGTCTGAATTAGTTGATGCGACCGGTTTCTGCGCGGTACTTGCGGTAATCGCGACGGCCGTAGTGGATCAGGCCAAAGCCACCGACGATGCATACACCTGCAATCACAGCGCCGATCAGGGCGTAGGTTGCCCAGTGTTCCTGGGAACCAACAGACTGAGCGCCGAAGCCGAACACCAGGGTGCCGAGGCCAGCCAGGGCGGTGAGAACCAGACCCATGCCAAGCCAGGTGGAGGTCTTTTGCAGCGAAGAGTGCGGTGCGTAGTAGCTGACCGGGTCGTAGCCGTCGATGTAGTTCATGCGACCTTCAAAGACGGGGTAGCCCTCGGACTTCGTAGCCTTTACAGAGTCAGACATTGTGGTGTTGGCCCTTTCTTCCTTTTGCCTTCGCTTTGCCCGGCGAGCAGGTGCTCTGCGGCGAGCGCTATGCGTTATGTAGGTGCAAGTTTAGCCGTGGTGCGCTGCCCCACGCGATCCTCAAGGGAGTCACTGTTCTCACACTAGCCACAAATAGGGGGAAGGGGTTGATTGTTTTCAATCCTTTGGTTGATAACGCCGAACCCCCGCCTCAAAGAGGCGGGGGTTAAGCGTGGAGGTGGGCTGAAGAACTAGTCGTCCTTCGCGCGGAAGGCAGCGCGTGCGCGCTCCTTATTCACTGCGGCCACCGCGGTCAGCGGGATACCGGCAGGGCACACATCGGCGCACTCACCGTAGAGGGAGCAGTGGCCGAAGTTGGTCTCAAGCTCATCAACCATCTTGCGTGCACGCTTGCCACGCTCTTCCTTGCCAAGCGGCATGAGGGAGAGGTGCTTGAGCTTCGCACCGGTAAACAGGTGTGCTGCACCATTGGGGCAGGCTGCCACACAGGCACCACAGCCGATACATGCGGCGTGGTCAAGTGCGAGCTCTGCGGTTTGGTGGTTGAGGTGCAGGGTGTCGGCATCGGGTGCGGTGCCGGCGTTGACGGTGACGTAACCACCCTGCTGCATCACGCGGTCAAGGGCGGAGCGGTCAACGACCATGTCCTTGATCACGGGGTAGGCAGCGGAGCGGAAAGGCTCAATCTTGAGCGTCTCACCGTCTTTAACGTTGAGCAGGCGCTGCTGGCAGGCGGGCTGGTTTTGCTCGCGGCCGTGGGGGCGACCATTGACCAACAGACCACAGGTGCCGCAAATGCCTTCGCGGCAGTCGGAAGCAAAGGCGAAGGGTTCCTTGCCCTGCTCGATGAGGTTGCTGTTGACGTGGTCCAGCAGCTCCAGGATGGACATCTGAGGGACTGCATCGGGAACGTCGACCGATTCGAAGTGGCCCTCGCTGTACGGTCCGGCTTGGCGCCAGATTTCGAGATGGAGTTTCATTACTTGTAGTTCCTTGTCATCAGCGGGATCGATTCGAAGGTGAGCGGCTCGGCGTGGCGAATGAACTCGCCCTCAGCCTGGCCAGGCTCCCATGCGGACACGAAGCACCAGTTCTCGTCGTCACGCTCAGCCTCGCCCTCAGGGGAGAGGTGATCGTCGCGGAAGTGTGCACCACAGGACTCGTCGCGGTCCAGTGCGTCAACGCACATCAGCTCGCCCAAGTCGATGTAGTCGGCTACGCGCTGAGCGTATTCGAGCACCTGGTTCATTTCTTCTTGCTTGCCGGTGACGCGAACATTGGCCCAGAAGTCGCGGCGCAGTGCGCGGATCTTCTCAATGCCGCTCTTGAGGTCCTCGACATTACGAGCCACACCACAGGAGTAGTACAGGATCTCGCCGAGCTGGCGGTGGTAGTACTCAGGGCCGTGGGGGTCGGTGCCGTTGACGCTCATCAGGCGGTCAATACGAGCCTGTGCGCGCTGCAGTGCCTCAGCAACCTCAGGCGCATCTTCGCCGAGGCGCTCCTCGCCAAGGTGGTTGGCCAGGTAGTGCGGGATGGTGAACGGCAGGGTGAACCAGCCGTCAACCGATGCAGAAAGCAGCGAGTTAGCACCAAGGCGGTTAGCGCCGTGGTAGGTCCAGGAGCACTCGCCTGCTGCGAACAGACCAGGAATCGAAGTCATCTCATCGAAGTCGGTCCACAGGCCACCCATGGTGAAGTGGCAGGTAGGCGCAATACGCATCGGCGTGGTGTAGGGGTCTTCACCGATGGCCTCTTCGTACATCTGGAAGAGGTTGGAGTAGCGCTCGCGGATGGTGTCTTGACCCAGACGCTCGATGGCGTCGCGGAAGTCAAGGTAAGCGGCGTTGTGCAGCGGTCCTACACCCAGACCCTTGTTGATCTGCTGGGAGATGGCGCGGGAAGCAACGTCGCGGGGCACCAGGTTGCCGAAGGCGGGGTAACGACGCTCCAGGAAGTAGTCGCGCTCCTCCTCGGGGATGGTGTTGGGGTCGCGATCGTCCTTCTCCTTGATTGGGGACCACACGCGGCCGTCGTTACGCAGCGACTCGGACATCAGAATCGTCTTCGACTGCCACTCGGAGTTCACCGGCAGGCCGGTTGGGTGGAACTGAATGAAGGAAGGCGAAGCGATGTATGCGCCCTGCTCGTAGGCACGCATCATGGCGCCAGCGTTGGAGTTCTTTGCCAACGTGGACATGTGGTACACGTTGCCGTAACCGCCGGTAGCCAGGATCACTGCGTGACCGGTATGCGCGGTGAGCTCACCGTTGATCAGGTTGCGCATGACCAGACCCTGGCAGCGCTTGTTATCGCCCTCGCCAGTAACGATCAGGTCAACCATCTCGTTGTGGGTGAAGATCTCTACGGAACCTTCGTGGATCTGACGCTGCAGCGAAGAAGCAGTGGAAAGCTGCAGCTGCTGGCCTGTCTGGCCACGGGTGTAGTAGGTACGAGAGACCTGCACACCACCGAAGGAACGGGTAGCAAGGGTGCCGCCGTATTCGCGAGCGAAGGGAGCGCCGATGGCGTTCATGTGGTCGATCACGCGGACCGACTCAACAGCCAAGCGCCAGCAGTCGGACTCGCGGCAGCGGTAGTCGCCGCCCTTCACGGTGTCCTTTACGTGGCGGTATGCGCCATCGTTGTCCACCTTCTTGCCGCGGGCGGAGTTCACGCCACCCTGTGCAGCAATGGAGTGCGCACGACGCGGAGCATCGTGGTAGGTGAAGACCTTGACGTCGTAGCCGAGCTCGCCGAGTGCGGCGGCTGCGGCGCCACCGGAAAGGCCGGTGCCCACGACGAGCACGCGGAACTTACGACGGTTCAGCGGGGACACAAGGTTCATGTGGTTCTTGTGGTAATCCCACATTTCCTTGGTGGGAACACCCTTGGGCTCGGCGGAGTCGAGAACGCTACCGGGGCGCACACCGGGTACGACCGATGCGGGCTGGTTGAACTCAGGGCGAGCTGTGGTTTGCATGTGATTGCTCATAGTTGAAAAACCTTTACGTCCTTAGCCGATCCAGCCCAAAGCGATGGACAGCGGAATGGCGATGTTGCCGATCAACACCACTGCAGGAAGCAGGTAGGCGATGAAGAGCATGACCGCGCGCCAGCGGCGACCGGTGATACCGAGGTCGCTGGTGGCGAGCCAGATGCCGTGGGTCAGGTGCAGGAACAGGGTGACCATGGCAATGATGTAGAAGATGGTCACAGGCCAGCGAGAGAAGCTGGCGATCATGTTGGCGTAGATCTCACCGTGAACAAACTGATCCGAAGCCGCTGGTGCCACACCTGCAGTGAGGTCGAGGATGTGGAAGATGATGAAGGCCAGCAGCACCACGCCGGTCACCAGCATGGTCGAGGTGGTGAAGCTGTTCATGCCGCCCATGAGGTTGGTACGACGGAACTTGCCGCGGGACTTGTGCGAACGGCCGGTCAGGGCGAATGCACCGTAGATGTGCAGTGCCAGGCAGGCAAGCAGCACAATGCGGAAGATCCAGAGGAAAGCCTCGTGGGGGAACAGCGGGTAGAACATGTTGCGCAGCCACTCGCCGTAAACGTCGATCGGATGCGTGCCGTCGTCATAGAACGGCAAGAAGACCTTCAGGTTGCCGGCCATGTGGAAGGCAACGAACAACGCGAAAATCAGGCCGGTTACGGCCATTGTGAGCTTGAGCGCCCACGTTGGATACTTTGGCCGCTCACGCAGCGGCTTTTCAGTGATTTTGCCGTGAGCAACTGCCTCACGGTCGATATTTTGTACAGTCATGGCACCTCCAGTGTCGTATTCACTTTAGAACGCTGGTGTCACCCTAAACCACTTAGAATCCCTCGGGTGAGCCACCTCACACGGCGCCAAAAACCTGCCCCACGCTGCAGTTTAGGGTTGCCTTAGCTATCTCGCCGCTGACATATTAAGCAAAACCCCTGCTCCACCGGCTCCGATTCTGAGACACTTTGAAGGCCGCCTTAATGGCCGGAAATACACCCTATTAAATACCGAATAGTTCGGTTTTAAGGATTCCACCCATATGGGATCAATCGAAGGGATGACAGTTTTATGAAAGCAAAAGTGAAGAATTGCAAAGTTTTGCCATAAGGAACTTTGCACAGCCTCGCACCTGACTTAAAGTGTGATCCATGACAAAGACCTACGTCGGGTCACGCCTGCGCCAACTCCGCCGCGAACGCGACCTCAGCCAAGCATCACTCGCCCATGCGCTGGGACTTTCGGCCAGCTACGTCAACCAAATCGAACACGACGTGCGCCCCCTTACCCTCACGGTGCTCGACCGCATCACCGAAACCTTTGGCGTAGACCGCACCTTCTTCTCGCGCGACGATAACTCCAGACTCGTAGCCGAGATCCAAGACGTAACCCTCGACCGAGAGATCTGCCCCACCCCCATTAACCTCGAGCATCTCTCCGACATGGTGGAGCACCACCCCGACGTAGCACGGCTCATGGTGGCCATGCACCGTCGATACCGCAATGTGCGCGACAAGCTCAGCGTGGCTACCGATGCGCGCTTCGCCGGCTCCAATAACGAGACAGCAGCGGTCTCCGAGGCGCTATCGATGCCTCACGACGAAGTGCGCGACTTCTTCTACGCCCACCAAAACTACCTCGACGTCCTCGACCGCAATGCTGAGGCTTTGGCAAAGGAATTAGCCATACGCACCTTCGATATCCGCGGCACCGAGCAAGCAATCATCCAACAGCTTCGACACCACGGCGTAACCATCGATATCCGCGAATTGGGCGGAGCACTGCACCACTTCGATCGCCTGAGCAACACCATCAGCCTCTCCCCTTTGCTAGATACAGGGCAACGCGCGTTCCGCCTCGCCTCGGAACTCGGGTTCTTGCAGGCAGGCAGCACCATTCAAGCACTCGTAGAAGATGCAGGCTTTAACACCGAGGAAGCACAGCGCCTAGGCATGCGCGGGCTTGCCTCCTATTACGCGGCGGCACTGATGATGCCCTACGCACTGTTTCATGCCCAAGCCGAGCGCTGCGGATACGACATTGAATACCTCTCCACCATGTTCGGTGTGGGATATGAAACCATCTGCCACCGCCTTTCCACACTGCAAAGGGAGAACCTTCGCGGCATCCCCTTCACCTTCATCCGGGCGGATCGAGCCGGCAATATTTCTAAACGCCAATCAGCCACCGGCTTCCACTTCACCCACGCAGGCGGCACCTGCCCACTGTGGAACGTCTACGAGGCATTTAGCACCCCTGGCCAAATCGTGCGACAGGTGGCTCAAATGCCAGACGGCAGAACGTATCTTTGGATCGCACGCACAGTTCGCCACGATATTGGCCGTTTTGGCGATACAGGCAAACTCTTCTCCATCGCCCTTGGCTGCCAAATCCAGCACGCCTCACGCACCGTGTACGCCACGGGCTTAGACCTCAACCACACAGTGCCCATCGGAGCAGGCTGCCGCGTGTGCTTAAGAGAAGACTGCGCCCAACGCGCCTTCCCGCCTGTGAACCGCCCCATCCATATCGATGCGCACAGCTCTTCCATCGCGCCTTACTAAGCCGGGCTTGAAGGCCAACAGCGCAAGAAAAATGTGCAGGCCACAAGGAGTATCTGGGGGCTGCACACGCTCTGCCGCATCTAAGGAGTACCTTGGGCTGCATGGCACGCCCCGAACCTAAATGTCCGATTCGTTTTGGCGAGCCCTGCTCGCTGTGCGTTCCCGGCGCCAGCGGCCCACAGGACTGCCAACTCGTTGCGCTTGTGCGCGATGATCCAGAGCTGCTCGAACTGCAGCAAACCATGCGCCAGAACAAGCGCAGCCAGAAGCAGTAGTCGCTAGAAACAAAAGAGAAGCCGGAACACCCGCCTAGCTTGCGGGGTTCCGGCTCTTTTTTCAGCCTCTGAGCTTTTCTTGCCGGGGCTTTAGAGGTTGATCATGTGGCCCATGATGCCTTCTGCGGCTTCCTTCATTGCCTCTGAAAGCGTGGGGTGGGTGTGCACGTTGCGCCCGATTTCCTCGCAGGTGAGGTCGAAGCGCTGTGCCAAGGTCAGCTCTGGGAGCAGCTCGGATACGTTGGCGCCAACCATGTGGGCACCAAGCAGCTCGCCAAATTCTGCGTCCGCCACGATCTTGACAAAGCCAGCGGTTTCAGCCAGGCCGGCTGCCTTGCCGTTAGCGGAGAACGGGAAGCTGGCCACCTTGATTTCGCGATCGGAGAACTTCTCCTTGGCTGCCTGCTCGGTATAGCCGAAGGATGCCACCTGCGGGTTACAGAAGGTTGCGCGGGGCATCATCATGTAATCGCCCAACTCTTCAGTTTCTGCACCGGCGATGGTTTCTGCGGCCACCACACCTTGGGCTTCTGCCACGTGGGCAAGCTGCAGCTTGGCGGTCACATCGCCGATGGCGTAGATGTGATCCACGGAGGTGCGCATGCGCTCGTCAATGTCGATGGCGCCGCGCTCGGTGAGCTTCACGCCGGTGTTTTCAAGGCCGAAGCCTTCAACGCGGGGAGCAAAGCCGATGGAGATCATCACGCGCTCAGCCTTGAGGGTTTCAGACTTGGAACCATCCTTGGATTCCACATCTACTTCCACGCTGTCGCCGTTATCGCGCACGGCGGTGGTCTTGTGGCCGGTAAGCAGCTTCACGCCAAGCTTCTTGTACTGCTTGGCAATTTCCTTCGACACATCGGCGTCTTCATTGGGCAGCACGCGGTCCATGAATTCAACGATGGTGACGTCTACACCGTAGTTCGCCAGCACATAGGCAAATTCCATGCCGATAGCGCCAGCGCCCACGATCACCATGGACTTCGGTGCTTCTTCCTTGAGAATCTGCTCTTCATAAGAAAGCACATTGCCGCCAAGCTCTACGCCAGGCAGGGAACGCACCACGGAGCCGGTAGCGATGATGCAGTTATCGAAGGTGATGGTCTTGCCTTCGTCTTTGCCTTCGCTTACCTCAATGGTGTTGGCGTCCTTGAAGCTACCAAGACCATCGATTTCGGTGATCTTGTTCTTCTTCATCAGGTAGTGCACGCCCTTGACAATGCCTGCAGATACCTTGCGGGAACGCTTGTGGGCAGTGGGGTAATCAAAGGACACATCGCCCGAGATGCCAAAGGTCTTGGCCTCGTGGTTGAAGATGTGCGCCACTTCGGCGTTCTTCAACAGTGCCTTGGAAGGGATGCAGCCTACGTTCAGGCAGACACCGCCCCAATACTGCTTTTCTACTACGGCAACTTTTTTACCAAGCTGCGCTGCACGGATGGCGGCAACATAGCCACCAGGGCCAGCGCCGAGAACTACTACGTCAAAATGATCAGTCACAAACCCCAAGGATACGGAATTTAGTTAAATTTTTCCGCTACCAGAGCCAAAGCACTTCAGCCAGGGGTGCCCGCAAGCTTGCCCAGGTGGTAGATGAGCACCGCTGATACTGCGCACAGGGTGTTCATCGCCTGCGCGGAGCCAGAGGTGACACCTACGAGCCAACGCCGTGACGTAGGTAATCGCATGGGTTAAACTTTTCGTTACTCCTCGGATATCCCCTCAACGATGCAAGGAACATATATGAAGCTTCACCGCAGCGTAGCCGCTTCTGCGGCAGTGCTTGCCCTGGCACTTGGTAGCGCTTTGCCCGCTCATAGCTCTCCGATTACCCCAGCTCAGGTGGCTGGCGACACCCCATTGGCGAGCGTGCATGAAGGTGCTACGCCAGGTATGAATCCGCTGTGGCGCAATAAGCTTGACGGCGAGCGTCAGGTTGAGATGTGGGCTCATTCGCCTTCGATGAACCGCGATGTGCCCTTGGCCGTATTGAAGGCCTCTTCCCCGAATCGTCCCACGCTCTACCTGCTCAACGGTGCCGATGGTGGCGAGGGTTCGGTGAACTGGGTGCTGCGCACCGATGCTTTGGACTACTACGCGGATAAAGACATCAACGTGGTCATCCCCATGGCAGGCGCGTTCTCCTACTACATGGATTGGCAGGAAGAGGCACCAAGCATTGGTGGCGTGCAGAAGTGGGAAACTTTCCTTACCAAGGAACTCCCCGGCCCTCTAGAGCAGGCGCTCGGGGCAAATGATCAGCGCGCCATCGCTGGCATGTCCATGTCTGCTACTTCTTCTTTGCTGCTGGCAGAGCACAACCCCGGTTTCTATGATGCCGTGGCGTCCTTTTCTGGCTGCGCCGCAACCTCCGATCCGGTAACCAATACCTTTGTTCGCCTCACCGTGAATCGTGGCGGCAATAAGCCTGAGCAGATCTGGGGCCCGATGGGTAGCGAGTACAACCGCTACAACGATGCCTTGATCCATGCCGAGGGCCTGCGCGATACGCCTTTGTACATCTCCAATGGCACCGGCATCATGGGCGAGTACGATACGCCTTCTTACCTGATCGAGCAGGGCGTAAGCCCCGCTGAGGCGCCGATCGTTTCTGGCCGTATTGCCGTCGAAGGTGGCGTTATTGAGGCCTCCACCAATGCCTGCACCCACGCCATGAAGGTGAGACTAGACACACTCGGCATTCCGGCAGACTACAACTTCCGCCCAGTTGGGACGCACTCTTGGGGCTATTGGATCCAAGATCTGCGTGATTCCTGGTCGACAATCGCCCGCGGGTTTGGTATCTAAGTAGTCAGGGTGGTGTGCGCAGGCGGTGCCAACCAACACCCCCCCCCCGAGAGGCACTGCCCCCGCCACCTTAGAAGGGCACGCGTTACTTCACTCCCCCCGAATGAATCGCGTGCCCTTCGCCTATACCCACAGGCCGCTACAACACCGAGCACGCTGCGGTGTTCGGGTACGCTCGAACCATGCTTGAAACCAGGATGTTGGTCACCGGCGGAGCGGGATTTATTGGCGCAAACTTTGTGCGCCGAGCGCTTCTGACTGGCCGCTATCGCATCACGGTGGTGGATGTACTGAACTACGCGGGCAATCGAAGCAACCTTGATGGCCTGGATGTGGATTTCGTGCAGGAAGATATTTGCAACGCTGGGGTCGTCGATAAGCTCGTGGCAAGCCATGATCTTGTGGTGCACTTCGCGGCAGAGACGCACAACGACAATTCTTTGGCGGATCCTTCGCCTTTTTTGCATAGCAATGTAGAAGGCACCTTCCAATTGCTTGAGGCTTGCAGGCGCCACAACACGCGCTTGCATCACATCTCTACCGATGAGGTGTTTGGCGATCTCGCCTTGGATGATCCTGAGCGTTTCCGTGAGGACACCCCCTACCGCCCCTCCTCGCCGTATTCGGCAACGAAGGCGAGTTCCGACATGCTGGTGCGGGCTTGGTATCGCTCTTTTGGGGTGCCGGTGACGATTTCGAATTGCTCGAATAATTATGGGCCCTATCAGCACATTGAGAAGTTCATTCCGCGCCAGATCACGAATGTGCTGGCTGGGCTTTCGCCAAAGCTTTATGGCACCGGTGAGCATGTGCGCGATTGGATTCACGTGGATGATCACAATGATGCGGTGCTGGCTATCCTAGAGCGAGGGCGTGTGGGCGAAACCTATATCATCGGCGCCGATAATGATCATGTGAATAATCTGCAGGTAATCCAGATGATTAATGAGCTCATGGGCCGGGATAAGAATGACTTTGAGCACGTCAATGATCGCCCTGGCCATGATCTGCGTTATGCCATGGATTCCAGTAAATTGCGCCGTGAGCTGGGCTGGACCCCGAAGTTTACTGATCAATCAGGCATGCGCGATGGTTTGGCTGAAACCATTGCGTGGTACCGCGAGCACCAGGATTGGTGGCTGCCGCAAAAGGAAGCAGTTGAGGCCAAATATGCAGAAAGTGGGCAATAAATGAGTGCTGGTGCCAAGGCTGTAGCTGCGCGCCCCACGGCGATTGAGGGGCTGTTCATTCTTGACCTGCAGCTTCATGGCGATAACCGCGGCTGGTTCAAAGAGCAGTGGCAGCGCGCGAAGTTTCGCGATCTTGACCTTGATGCCCCCGGCGCCCGAGCGTTGAAGGAATTTGAGCCGGTGCAGCAAAATATTTCTTTTAACGCCTCACCTGGGGTTACGCGCGGTTTGCACGCCGAGCCTTGGGATAAGCTCGTCTCGGTTGCCCACGGGCGAGTATTTGGCGCGTGGTGCGACTTGCGCGAGGGTTCTGCCACCTATGGGCAGGTGTTCAGCCACGAGATCGGCCCGGATGTGGCGGTGTTTGTGCCGCGCGGTGTAGCCAATGGCTTCCAGGCGCTCGAGCCCAATACCGCTTATAACTATTTGGTCAATGGCCATTGGTCGCCCCAGGCGGCATATAGTGCGGCCAATCTTGCTGATCCAACCCTCGATATCCAGTGGCCTTTGCCCATCGGGGAGATTTCCCAAAAAGATATTGAGCATCCTTTGCTTGTCGACGCCACCCCTGTGCCCAACAAGCGCACGCTGATTATCGGCACAAATGGGCAGCTTGGGCGCGCCTTGCGTGCAGCATTGCCTGATGCGCTTGCCTGGGATAGGCAAGATTGGGATTTGCGCGATCCCCTGCCTGAGATGGATTGGACGCAAGTGGGCGTGATTGTGCTTGCCGCAGCTTATACGGCGGTGGATCAAGCCGAAGTAGATCGTGCGCAATGTTGGCAGGTAAATGCCGAGGCTGTGACCAAGCTGGTGCAGGTAGCCAATGAATATCAGATCACCTTGGTCTATGTATCGAGCGAATATGTCTTTGATGGCACGATCAACTGCCACAGTGAATCCGAGCCCTTGAGTCCTTTGAGCGTCTATGGGCAATCCAAGGCCGCAGGCGAGCTGGCTGTACGCGGTGCCAAGCGGCACTATATTGTGCGCAGCAGTTGGGTTGTTGGTGAGGGCAAGAATTTTGTGCGCACTATGCGCGACTTAGCACTTCGGGGTGTAACACCACAGGTGGTAGGCGATCAATTTGGCCGTTTGACCTTTGCCGATGATTTAGCTTTTGGCATCGTGCATTTGATTTCCCAGCAGGCTGATTGGGGCACCTATCACCTGAGCAATAGTGGCGATGTGGTGAGTTGGGCAGAGGTTGCACGCGAGGTGTTTGCCTTGTGTGCAAAGGATCCAGAAGCGGTGCAAGAAGTTTCGAGTGCGCAGTATTTTGCACAACGCAGTCATGCCCCAAGGCCTCGGCATTCGGCCTTGGATTTGAGCAAGATCGCTGCGACGGGCTTTGTGCCAAGGGATTGGCGCGCAGGCTTAGAGCAGTATGTGCGCAATCTTGAGGCAACGGCAAGAAAAGAGGCGTAGCCAATGAAGGGCATTATTTTAGCCGGCGGTTCCGGCACGAGGCTGCACCCAATTACTTTGGGTATTTCTAAGCAGCTCATGCCGGTGTACGACAAGCCCATGATCTACTACCCGCTGAGCACCCTGATCGAGGCTGGTATCCGCGAGATTCTGGTGATTAGCACCCCGGAGGATCAGCCGGCGTTTCAGCGCCTGCTGGGCAGCGGTGAACAATTCGGCGTCCGCCTCTCCTACGCTGTGCAGCCGCAGCCAGAGGGCTTAGCGCAGGCGTTTTTAATTGGGCGCGACTTCATTGCGGATGATTCGGTGGCCTTGGTGCTTGGCGATAATATCTTCGATGGCCACGGCTTAGGCGACGCGCTCAAGCAATGCCGCGAACCCGAAGGTGGCACCGTGTTTGCCTACGAGGTGTCGGATCCCTCGCGCTATGGTGTGGTGGCATTTGATGAGCACGGCAGCGCTACCTCGATTGAAGAAAAGCCCGAGCAACCGCGTTCCAATTTTGCGGTGGTGGGCTTGTATTTCTATGACAATTCCGTGGTTGATATTGCCGCACAGATTCGCCCCTCTGCGCGCGGAGAACTCGAGATCACCTCAGTCAATGAGGAGTATTTGCGCCGCGGGAAGCTCAATGTACACCGACTCCAGCGCGGTGATGTGTGGCTTGATACCGGCACCATTGATTCCATGAGTGAGGCCGCCGCCTATGTGGAGGTATTGCAAAAGCGCACCGGCGGGGTGATTGGCTCACCAGAAGTTGCTGCCTGGCGCGAGGGATTCATTAGCGATGCCCAGCTCGAAGCGCAGGCCAAGGCGATGCAGAAGTCTGGGTATGGGGATTATCTGTTGCGTGCGCTGCAAGGTGGTTAATGCCCCTCAGGTGTGGGCGAGGCATTGCTACTGAAAAATATCACCATTACATTTGGTGGGTATGTTTTCCAATAAGCCTTTGACGTTATTCATGGCAGCACTGAGCAGCATCGCCCTCCCACTGGCGGCCTGCAGCCCAGGAAGCAGCGAGCAGGCAAGCACACCGAGCAGCAGCGAGCAGCCAGGTACACAAAGCAGCAGCGAGCAGGCTCAAGAACAAGATGCACCCCAGGCCAGGGTCGCCGTGGCTACCGAGGATGGCATCACGATCTTCGATGGCAATCTGCAGCAGCTCGCCTCATTCGACCTACCAGCGCGACCCACCTTGAGCACCCTTGGCGATCATCGCCATATTGCAGCGGTACTGACCAAAAACAACGCGGTAGAGATCATCGATGCCGGCAGTTGGAGCGTGCCCCACGGCGATCACTCCCACTACTACACCACCGAACCCTCCAAGGCGCAGCAAGCACTCGAAGGGGCAAAGCCCATTCATGTTGTAAGCAATGCGAACGCTGGCACCAGCGCGATCTTCTTCGACGATGACGCCGAAGGGCGTGTGTTAGACGCAGAAAAGCTTGAACATGGCCAGCTTGATGCAGCACAACGCATCAAGGCCAAAGAAGCCCACCACGGGGTTGTGGTGCCTTTGGCCAATGATCAGATGTTGGTATCCCAGAAGGGCGCACACCTGGCCGATACCATCACGCTGCAAGACGCCGATGGTAAGACGATCGGGACTTTCGACTGCACAGAAATGCACGGCGAGGACGTGCACGCCAATAACGCCATCTTTGGATGCAGTGATGGAGTGTTGGAGATCCAAAATGGCAAGCCGACGATGATCCCCGCGCCCGATGCCTCCGGTGAGCGCGTAGGTGCGATTACTTTTAATCACGATGCCAGCGCGGCCCTTGGCGATTGGGGCGAGGAGTCGCTGCTGCTGATCCGCGACCACCAGGCGAAAGTGGTGCCCACCCCGGCGGCATTTGGCAATCGCATTAGCTTGCCCGAAGGCGGCTTTGCCTACCTTGATACCGAGGGCGTGTTGCACATCTTGGATGATCAGGCCGTAGAGCAACGCAGCATTCCGGTGATGAGTGCATGGACCAAACCCAAAGGTCATGGCGGTGTGGCACCGGCCATCGCTGCAGGCGAAAACGGCGAGGATACCCTGGTGTGGGTAAGCGACCCGAAGAGCAATACCCTCTACCAGGTAAATCTCAGCGATGACTCGATCACGCATACAGACGTCGAGGGCGCACCGGCATCGCTGGCTGCCGTGGGCTAACGCTTTCTAGCGTTCATCACCGCGCACACGAGCCACCAGGCGCCCAAGCCGACGGGAAGCATGTGGTGGCTCGGGTGCCTGTTCAGGCTCATCTATGTGCTCCTCTGGCTCGGGCGGATAGCAGCGCTGCGCAAGCTGCCACTTGGCATCCCGGCACTGCTGCACCTGATCCGGGTCAATCCCCTTACCCGGTTGGGGCCAAGGATCCTGTTGCGTAGCGCTCAAGTGCGCCATCGGCCAGGAAGAACCAGCCGCCTGCACCGCTGCGTGTTTGACCGCGTAATAGTCCTGCCTGTGCATCTCTAGTGCAACGCCCTTGGCACCGGCAGCGGCGGCAATCATGTGCGGGTGATAGCGCGTACTGAGCCAGGTTTGCTCGCTTGTGACCGGCACCCCGAAGGCCCAGAGCTCATCAAAGGCCACGAAGCGGAAACCTTGGTAGTGCTCTGGCCAGCGTTGATGCAGCTCGCGCCAGATCTGGCCATCGATACCGGGGATGCACTCGATAATGCTTAAGTCTTCTCCGCGCACGCCATAGTGCTGCAGGCCCTGGTGGATCCAGGCCGCGGCATCGGCAGCGTTGCTGCGCAGGAGGTCTGCTTGGGCGCACAGCACAAAGGGGCGCTCGCGGGCATCATCTGCGCCAGGGCCAAAAACACCCTCGGCGCCGAAGCGATTATTGATACCCAGCCAGGCATCATCACCGCTCATGCCCGGTTGCAGGCCTGCTGCCTGGAGCAGCTCGCGCGACGTGGCATCCCTAACATCCACCACGTCGCAGCGTTTAAGGGAATCAACCAATACCGCTCGAGCCTGCTCAAGGGGCACTACGCCTTGGCCTGTGGCAAAGCGACGGGCATGCTCGGCACCAGCCTGGGAGGCCATGGCGCACACCGCAATATTGTGTGGCCAGAAATCATTGAGCCAGCCGCCACCAAGGATGTGCACCACATCGGCGGTGCGGGCGATATTGGTGCCGGTGACGTGTTCGGGGTGCGGGCCTGCGTCGAAAAGCAATTGCACCGCCGTGTGTGCAAGATACTCATAGGCCTCGGCGTGGAAGCCCTCGGGTTGGGCCGGATCGAGGCCGAAGTGATCGGCCGTGGCGTGGTAGGCGTGGCCGGCGAGATCCCACAATGTGTTGGTCACAATGAGATCGGGGTGGTGGTTGTGGTGCAGCAGGGAGGCCCTGCCGGGTGAATGGCAATCGAGAATCACACGCGCATCAGGGCGCAGCTCGGCCAAGGTGCGCAGCCAGGAGGCCACGATGTATTCGTCGCCAAAGTTGGGGTGCCCAGCCGGAGCCACCAGGTAGATGAGCGAATCTTTAGCAGACATACCCCGATGCTAGCCATAACAACAAAATTGTTGTTAATACATACGCTGGCGCCTGCGTAGAAAAAGAGCGCCGCTTACATGCTTGGAGGCAGCGCAGCCGCAGGGCCTTGGAACAAAGGTGTACTCAATTACGTCGGTGGGAAGATCTGGACGCCATTTGCGGGCGACCTGCTGCGCATACGTTCCAGCACCCCAAGCGCAGACAGCCACATAAAAGCTCAGCGCGTCAGCTTCAGTCTCAATGCCATCGGCGAGCTCGAAAAGCCTTTTTCTAGAAATCGAAAGTTGCGCTTCGGGTCGTTTGAGAAACTCAGGCAGTGCTAGATGTTGCGGCCAGCGCTTGTGCCACCAACCCGGATAGAACACCGACGTTTGTGCCCACACCGTCTCTGCCGGAACCGCCTGCTCGGGATTGCCCCGAAACAACAAGCGCAGCCGACAGGCCGGCAAATGCACGAGGTGGGAAAGAAGAAACTCCACGTTCTGTTGGTGAAACGTGGAGGCTGAAAATTGTGTGGAGCCGCCTGCGAGAATCGAACTCGCGACCTTCTCATTACGAGTGAGATGCTCTACCGACTGAGCTAAGGCGGCCTTGGATCAAATGATCCTGTTGGCACTTTACATCACGGTGCTGGCAGCAAGAAAATTGCTACTCACTTACCCCGCATGCAAGCCTGATACGCCCAACCATCGCGTCTAAAGCAGTCTCTGGGCGCACATTCATGCCCAGGTGTTCACGGGCTTTCATGATGGCCTCAATGCAGGTGCTAAGCCCCTGTGGGCTCACTCTTTGGCACAGCCCCTCGGAGAGCTGCTGAAAATCTGGGTGCATGAGCTCAACCTTGGAGTCCACGGCCTTCATCAGCGCATCGCGGTACAGCCCGGCGAGGTCTACGAGCGCTAAATCCAGGGCATCGCGCACGGCACGCGTTCTGCGCTTTTTGTGCTTATCTTCTAACTCTCGGATCTGGCTTGCACTGCCACGCAATGCCTTTTGTGCGCCGCGGCCACTCGCACCCATGCCTAACGCTGTGCGCAGTTTTTCTACTTCTGCTTCAGAAGCCTCGGCTAGGCCTTGCTCTGCTACTTTGGTGATTTCTTTGACCATGGCGGTGACATTGCGGAAGGCTTTATCGCCCCGGAAGATGTCCTCGGCAAGGCTGAGTGTGCGTGCGCGGCTGCGCTGCATATCGGTTTCTCGCACCAAACGCCTAGCGCGCCCAATGTGATTGCCGGTCGCTGCGGCGGCCAAGGTGGCAATTTCTTCGCTCACGTCTTCGCTTTGCATTAAAAGCCGCGCCACTTCTTTGGTGTTTGGCTGCGGCACATACACATGCCGGCTGCGTGAGACGAGCGTGGGCATCACGTCTTGGGGGTCAGTCGAAGGCGCGCACAGCAAAATGACGGTGTGCTTGGGCGGTTCCTCCACGGTTTTGAGCAAGGCGTTCGCGGCTCCGTCGGTAAGCCGATCGGCATTATCTAAGATCACCACGCGCCAGGAGGCGACGGTGGGCCGGGTGGCGGCTGGTTCGATCACGTCTCGGCGCATGGTGGCCACGGCGATGGAAAGTTCCTGAGGCACGATGTGGACTACATCGCCATGCGTGCCGTTGCGCACTGCTCGGCATTGTTCGCACTGCCCGCAGCCCACCACTTCGGGGTTGGAGCATTCGAGTGCTGCGGCGAATGCCACCGCCGCGATGGAGCGCCCGGAGCCGGGAGGGCCGCTAAAAAGCCAGGCATGGGTCATGGCGCTTCCGGTGTCACCTGCGCGTGCAGCGCGTGCGGCGTTGCGCAACTGTGGTGCGATTAGTTCGCTCACACCCATTTGGGCGAACACGTCATTGCTAGTCACGGATTCCACCCTAACCGCTATGTCACCACAAGATTGCACTGCCGGTTAGAGTGATTGCTATGACCAGATTGTGGCGAGCATTTAAGTGGCTCTTTAGCACCTCTTGGCCTTTGTATGCCACGGCGGTGCTGGGCTCCAATGTGCTTGCAGCAGTTGGAGTGATGCTGTTTTTGAAGTATCTGGTGCCCATGCCAGAGCTTGCCGAGTTCCCCATCGACGCACCCTACCTGCCCATCATTGGCCTGGCGTATGTGGTGTTTGCGGTGCTCATCGGCGCTATCGCTACCTTCGTGCTGTTTAGGCCGGTGATCGACTGGCAGCGCCATCCCGAGCGCCACGACCCAAATATGGTGCGCCATCTAGTAATGCGCATTCCATTTTTGCAGTCGGCGTTGTGCCTGGCGGTGTGGCTGCTTGGCATTGTGATCTTAGGCATTGCCGCAGCTCAAACCTCCGCGCACTTAGGTTTAGTGGTAGTTGTTGCCACCTCTCTTGCCGGCAGCGCCATCACGGTGATCACTTATCTTTTTGCCGAGCGTTTGGTGCGGCCTGTGGCAGCTACGGCCCTGGCGCGCCGCTTCGAGGATTCCACCTTGGAGCCCCCGATTAGCCAGCGCCTCGGCCTGACCTGGCTTTTAACCTCCGCTGCCCCCATTGTCGGTATTGCTTTAATGGCGCTTGGCGACGCCGCGGGGTTGTTCAGCGACAGCGATTCCGACATTGTGCCGGCGATTATCGCCTTGAGCATTACCGCTTTGATTACTGGCTTTGTGGGCACCACCTTGGCCACCATGAGCGTGGTGGATCCCATCCTGGAGCTTCAGGGCGCCATTAACCGGGTGCGCCGCGGCGAGTCGGATGTGCAGGTGGATATTTATGATGGCTCCGAGATCGGCGTGCTGCAGGCGGGTTTCAATGAGATGATGCGCGGCCTGCAGGAACGCCAGCGTGTGCGCGATATTTTCGGCCGCTACGTGGGCATCGAAGTAGCCCGGCGCGCCCTGGAGGAACGCCCCACCCTAGGCGGCGAGGATCGCGAGGTGGCCGTGGTGTTCGTGGACGTGGTTGGATCTACCACCTTCGCTGTGAATCACGATCCCGAAGAAGTCGTAGAAGAGCTCAATCGCTTCTTTGAGCATGTGGTGGAAGTAGTGCACCGCAATAAGGGCATCATTAATAAGTTCCAAGGCGATGCCGCCCTGGCTGTGTTTGGTGCCCCGATTTCCCTGACCGATTCTGCAAGCCATGCCCTCAAAACCGCGCGCGAATTGCGCCAAGAACTCCAAGGGCTGCGCCTGCAGGCCGGCATTGGTGTGGCCTCTGGCCATGTGGTGGCAGGCCATATTGGTGGCCATGATCGCTTCGAATACACCGTGATTGGCGATGCCGTAAATACCGCAGCGCGTTTGACGGAGATTGCAAAGAACACCCCTGGCCGCGTCTTAACCAATGCTGCCACCCTTGATCGTGCCAATGAGGCTGAGCAGGCCCGCTGGACGCTGATGAAGTCGGTGGAGCTGCGCGGTAGGAATTTGATGACGCAACTCGCTCGCCCAATCAGGCCCACCTTGGCGGATCGCTCTGATTAAACCAAACCCCCGGCTGCAGCTTTAAAAGGCTCCAGCCGGGGGTTATTTGTTTTAGCACTCGTAGGCGATATGCATGCGCCCATTGTCTGGGTCGCGGTTGATCTTTGCTCGAACACCGAAGATCTCTTGGATGGTCTCTGGGCGCAACACCTCTTCCGTGGCGCCTGCTACTGCCACTTTGCCGTCTTTGAGCAGCATGAGGCTATCGCAGAACATCGCGGCGAGGTTGAGATCATGCAAGGCCACCACGCAGGTGGCATCCAGGGAGCGAACCAGGCGCAGGATTTCTAGCTGGTGCTGGATATCCAGGTGGTTGGTGGGTTCGTCGAGAAGCAACTCTTTGGGCTCTTGAGCCAAGGCGCGCGCGATGTGCACACGCTGTTGCTCGCCACCGGAGAGCTGATGCCAAGAACGATCCTGTAAGTGCGTGACCCCAGTTCTTTCCATGGCGGCCTCGATGGCTGCTTGATCTGCGCGCTGCTCTGCGGCGATGAGGGAGCGAAATGGGATACGCCCCAAGGCCACTACCTCACGCACCGACATGTTCAGCTCAGTGCCCACATGCTGGCTTACCACCGCGATGTGCTTGGCTCGTTCTTTGCGCCCAATGCTGTGCAAATCTCGTTCATTTAATAACACCCTGCCCTCAGTAGGGCGCACCTCACCATGCAGGAGACGCAGGAAGGAGGATTTGCCTGAACCATTGGGGCCGAGCAGGCCCACGGTGGTGTTGGGCTCTGGCGTAAGCGACACACCGTTGACAACTAAGTTGTTGCCGCGCTTCCAGCTCACTTCGTGTGCTTGCAGGCTCATGCTCGCCTCCTTGCCATTAAGAAGACGAACACCGGCACGCCCACGAGTGCTGTGCCCACACCGGCTGGCAATGGGGTTGGGGCAAACGCGAGGCGGGAAAAGACATCCACCCACACCATGAACACCGCACCGACGACGATGGTGACGGGAATGACCTTCATGTGCTGGGCGGTGCCCAGCAAGAGCCTGGCTACGTGCGGCAGCACCAAACCTAAGAAGCCGATGGCACCGGTGATTGATACCAAGGTGGCGGTAATAAGTGCGCACAGGCCGAGGAGGAGCAGCCGGATCCTGGTCACGTTAATGCCCAGGGTGGATGCGATGGTATCACCGAAGGCGAAGGCATCGAGCACGCGCGCAAAGTACAGGCAAAGCAGCGTGCCCAACACGACCACCACGGCGGCGATGCGAACATCGAACCAGCGGATGCCTTCAAGGGAGCCGAGAAGCCAGAACATCACGCCGCGAGCCTCATCGGAATCTGCGAAGGCAAAAACCAGCAGCGAGGTCAGCGCGGAGAAGAGCTGGGTGGCAGCAATGCCGGCAAGTAGTACTTTTTCTGTGGTTCCACCACAAAAGCGAGCAAGCAGCAGCACCAGGCCGAAGGCTACGAGCGAGCCGACGAAGGCACCGGAAGAAAGGCTTAAGCGTGATGCCCCGAGGCCAAAGATGCCCACCACCACGGCTCCGGTGGAGGCACCGGAGGAAACACCCAGGATATAGGGATCTGCCAGTGGGTTTCGCAGCAGCGACTGCATAATCACACCGCACAGGCCCAAGCCCGCGCCGCATAAGGCGGCGAGGATGGCGCGCGGGAGGCGTTCTTCCCAGACGATGGCATCTTTGATATTCCGAACCGGGATATCGGCACCGAGCAGGTGGTTGGCCAGCACATCACGCACGTTCACGGCACTGACCGCCGCAGGCCCTAACACGGTGGCCCCGAGCAGGGAGGCGGCGATGAGCGCGCAGGCCAGCAGCGTGAGCGCTCCAACACCGAGCATGTGGCGAAAGCGATGGGGTGCAGCGTTCACAATTCGCCTTAGCGCTTATCGTGTTCGCGCAGGTATTCAGCAATCTTTTCCAAGCCATCAACAAAGCGGATGGATGGGTTGAGCTCTGCACCGTGCAGTGCGATGTAGTGCTCTTCCTTGACTGCCTTCATGTTCTTGGTCAGCGGATCCTTGGCCAGGAATTCCTTCTTATCCTTCAGGCGGTCGCCGGGGAAGCGATCGCGTTCAAGATCGCCAAGCACCAGGATGTCTGGCTGCTTATCGGCAACATCTTCCCAGGTCACTGCTGGCCAGTCTTCTTTGTCTTGGGCGTAGACGTTGCGCAGGCCGGTCATGTTTGCCAGCATCTGCGGTTCGCTTTGGCCGCCGGCCATGTAGGGGGTCTTGGTATCGGCAAACCAGAAGGCAACGCTTTGGCCATCGGCATCGGGTAGATCCTTGGTGGCCTTTGCTACGCGCTGCTTGAGCGAATCGATAAGTTCCTCGCCGCGGCTTTGGACGTCGAAAATTTCAGCCAACTGGGTGATCTCTTCATAGATCACCTCAGGAGTCAGCGCAGAGCTACGGGTACCGCCGGCGTTGATGCTCTGGCCGTTATCGCAGTCGGTGGGCGAAAGGTAGGTGGGGATGCCGGTTTCTTCGAAGCGCTCGCGAGGTGCAACGCCACCTTCTTTTTTGAACTGGCGGCCAAAGGAGGCGGTGATGAAATCCGGGTCGGTATCGAGGACGACCTCATAGCTTGGTGCGTTATCGGAAAGACGCGGCACATTCTCGTTTGCCTGCTCAAGCTCAGGCAGGATCGGGTCCGTCCAGGAGGCGGTGCCGACGATTTTATCTTGCAGCCCCAAGGAGAGCAGGATCTCGGTGGAGCCTTGATCGAGGGAGACTACGCGAGTAGGTGCCTGGTCGATGGTGAGGGTTTCTCCGCAGTTTTCAATCTTGATCGGATACTGCGTAGCACCTTCCGCTTGGGTGGAAGCGTTGGTGTCGTTGTTGTTTACTTCTTCGGAAGCACCGCAAGCAGCCAGCGCGAGGCTCATGCTTGCTCCGATGCCGACAAGGCGCAGGGTTGTGCGTCGTTGCAACATGCGTAATCCTTAGCGTTTGTTGTGAGGGACTAACCCAACGGTTGTTGGGGGTGTTGGCATGAGGAATTACCAGCACATCTTCGGGGAAAATAAGGTTAGCATAGCCAATCTACACATGGGCACTGCTACACCCAGCAGAAAACCCCAGGGCGGCTACTACCTCCCCGGGGTCATCTTGCACGCACGCAGCACTACTTCTTGCGGCTACCAGCCTTGACCACTCGTTTAGTGGTCTTCTTCGGTGCCTTCTTGGTGGCCTTTTTCTTTGTCGCCTTCTTCTTGGTGGCCTTCTTCGAGCCTTCTGCGGCCTGCTTTGCCCTGCGCTCAGAGAGCAATTCGTTCGCGCGGGCGTCGGTAAGCTTCAACGGATCATCGCCGCGGCGCAGCGAAGCATTCGTCTCACCATCGGTGACATAGGGGCCAAAGCGGCCATCTTTCACACTCATGGGCTTGCCCGAGACGTCATTATCGCCAAGCTGCTTAATGGCAGAAGGCGTGGCGCCACGGCCGCGGCGCTTCGGCTCGGCATAGATGCGGCGCGCCTCATCTAGCGTGATCTCGAAGATCTGCTCCTCGCGGTTGAGCGAACGAGAATCATTGCCCTTCTTCAAATACGGGCCATAGCGGCCGTTTTGGGCAGTGATCACTTCCCCATCGCTTGGATCCACGCCCACCTCACGCGGCAGGGAAAGCAACTGCAAGGCCTGCTCCAAGGTGACAGTGGAAGGCTCCATGGACTTAAATAGCGAAGCGGTTTTGGGCTTGAGCGTTTCATCAACGATCTGGTTGATGCGCTTTTCTTTTTGGTTCGCAGCAGTCTTGGTGCCCCAGTTTTTCGCGCGCTTACCTTCGGCCTTGCGCTGCTCATCTTCCTCGGCACGCTCGCGGGCGACAACCTCCTCGGCCTTGGCCTCCGCCTTTTCGCGCTCATCGTCATTGACAAGCTCGGTGACATAAGGACCAAAGCGGCCTTCCTTGGCCACGATCATGCGATCATTTTCCGGGTTCCGGCCAAGCTCGCGGCCCGATTGCGGGGTGGCAAAGAGGCGTTCTGCAAGCTCCAAGGTGAGCTCATCGGGCGTGGTGGAATCTGAAAGGTTGGCGCGCTGATACTCAGGCTCGCCATCTTTGATGCCCACCTGGCGCTCGATATAGGGGCCATAACGGCCCACGCGCACGTTGATGGCGCGGCCTTCGGCGTCGTCGAAAAGGTGCAAGGAATTAACCAAACGAGCATCAATCTGCTCGAGGTTATCGCCCACCAGAGCCTTCAAACCACCCTGGCGAGCAATGGATTCCGCCGTGGCATCGGAAGCAGAGGCATCACCGAAGTAGAAGCCGCTTAACCAATCCGTGCCGTTTTCATTACCGGCGGCGATCTCATCCAACTCATCTTCCATCGAGGAGGTGAAATCATAATCCACCAGCGCAGCGAAGCTATTTTCCATCAAGCCCACAACAGCGAAGGCCACCCAGCTAGGCACCAGCGCATTGCCGCGGGAAAAGACATAGCCACGATCCTGGATCGTCTTAATAATCGAGGCATAGGTAGAAGGACGGCCGATGCCAAGATCTTCCATCTTCTTCACCAAAGAGGCTTCGGTGTAGCGCGCAGGAGGATTGGTGTTGTGTTCATCAGCGCTGAGCTTGTTCACGCCCAGCTCATCGCCTTGGCTTAGGCGCGGCAGGTGCTTTTCGGCGTTGTCGGCGACGTCGCGGCCGTCGGCAAGCTTGGAGGTTTCCACATAGGCGCGCAAGAAGCCTGGGAAGGTGATGGTACGGCCGGTGGCGGCAAACTCCACCTCATTGCCCATCGCCTCGCCGGCGATGGTGACCTTCATGGACGTGCCCTTGGCGTCGGCCATCTGCGAGGCCACGGTGCGCTGCCAGATCAGCTCATAGAGCTTGAATTCTTCGGCATCGAGCTGGGCATGAAGCTGGCCTGGGGTAGCAAAGCTCTCGCCTGCGGGGCGAATAGCCTCGTGCGCCTCCTGGGAGTTTTTCACCTTGCGCTCATAACGGCGCGGCCCATCGGCGACGAATTCCTTGCCGTAGAGGGAAATGGCCTGCTCACGGGCGGCCTGGATGCCTTGTTCCGAAAGCGCGGTGCTATCGGTACGCATATAGGTAATGTGGCCGTTTTCGTAGAGGCGCTGCGCGATGCGCATGGTGCGCTCAGAAGTAAAGTGCAGCTTCCGGCCGGCTTCTTGCTGCAGCGTGGACGTCATAAACGGCGCATAGGGGCGGCGGGTATAGGGCTTTTGCTCTACCTTTGCCACCTGCATGGGCGCGCCCTCTAGGGCCTGTGCGAGTGATTGGGCACTTGATTGATCCACGCGCACCACATCGGCGGTGAGCTCGCCGCGATCATTGAAGTCACGACCAGTGGCAACGCGCTGACCATTGAGGCTTACTAGTCGGCCTTGGAAGGTGCGGGGGTTGCCGTCTTGGGCAGGCTTGCCGGTATCAAACTCGGCTTCCAAGTCCCAGTATTCAGCGGAGATAAAGCGCATGCGCTCGCGTTCACGCTCGACAATCACGCGGGTGGCTACCGACTGCACGCGCCCCGCAGAAAGCCTGGGCATGACCTTCTTCCACAGCACCGGTGATACCTCGTAGCCGTAGAGACGGTCGAGGATGCGGCGGGTTTCTTGGGCATCGACGAGGTTTTCATCCAAGTCGCGGGTGTTCTCAGCGGCAGCCAAGATGGCCGGCTTGGTGATCTCGTTGAACACCATGCGCTTGACGGGCACTTTGGGCTTTAATACCTCAAGCAGGTGCCAGGCAATGGCCTCACCTTCGCGGTCGGGGTCGGTGGCAAGCAGCAGCTCATCTACCTGCTTGAGCTTGGCTTTGAGGTCTTGGACCTTCTTCTTTTTATCGGTGCTCACCACATACAGCGGCTTAAAGCCATCGTCTGTGTTCACACCAAGGCGTGCCCAGGGCTCCTTTTTGTACTTCGCAGGCACGTCGGCGGCACCGCGGGGCAGGTCGCGGATATGCCCGACGGACGCCTCTACGATGTAGTCGTTGCCAAGGTAGGGCGCGATCTTCTTCGCCTTCGTCGAAGACTCGACAATGACGAGGCGTTTGGTGCCGGTCGTTTCAGCCATAAAGGGTGAAAACCTCAATTCAAAAACACTGCGAAGCTCTAGGTTTATCCACCTTCATATTGAGGGCATCTAGCCCCGCGCAATTTCATTCCTTATATATAAGGGATGCCCCTGCGTACAAAGGTCTAAGCAAGCAGCATAAGCAGTAAAGCGCCATAGAGCACAATCGAGGGGGCAAAAGTTCCAAGATCACGCCGAGCCTGCACCCATGCCATGCGAGCAAATGAGCCGTATTTTCCTTTAAGCTTTGAAAGGCTTTGCTTTGCTCAAGCGAACCCACCTGATTCGGCTGCTTCTCACTGCCTGGGTGCGGCTGATCACATGCTCTCGTGCTTGCACCCTGGGCTTTTACAGCCCGCTGAGCAGGCAAGATGCGGGGTGCGCCTGCTGAAGCTCCGCTATTGTGCCAATACTCACATTGGTTTTGGAAAGTTATATTGGACATAGCAGCCGGGGACCGAATAAAGTCTGCAAATGGTTGCAGCATGCTGCTGAATGCCAAAGGGATGTGCGCGAAGCAAGAAAGAAGAATGGGTGAGATGGCCAAGCAGCCTGCAACACAGCAACAGCAGTGTTGATCTACATGAATTGCAGGTACATCCATGCTCTCTGGGATTCTCGACCCAACCTCCGGCGTCGCCATCCTCCTACAAATCGCAGTCATCCTCTTTTGCCTACTCCTAGGCACCCGCTACGGAGGACTCGGCCTCGGCCTGATCTCCGGCTTCGGCCTGATGGTGATGGTGTTCGTCTTCGGACTCGCCCCAGGCGAACCGCCGATCTCCGTCATGCTCACCATCATCGCTGTGATCGGCTGCGCCTCAACCCTGCAACAGGCAGGCGGGCTCGATGTGATGATGCAGTTTGCAGAAAAACTGCTGCGCAAAAAGCCCTCGATGGTGACTATCTTGGCCCCGCTGACCACCTGGACACTGACGGTGCTGTGCGGCACCGGCCACGTGGTGTACACGATGTTTCCCATCATCGAAGACATCGCGCTAAAAAAGGGCATTCGCCCCGAACGCCCCATGGCCGTATCTTCTACCGCAGCACAAATGGGCATTACTGCCTCGCCAGTATCCGTTGCCACCGTGTCTCTCGCATCGATCCTGGCCGAACACGCCGGCGTGATTGAATCTTCTTTTTCCATCCCGCAGATCCTGAGCGTGGCCCTACCCGCCTCCCTATCCGGTGTGCTGCTGGCAGCGCTGTGGTCGATGCGCCGTGGCAAAGACTTGGATAAAGACCCGGAGTTCCAAGCAAAGCTCAAAGATCCAGAATTCAAACAAGCCGTCTACGGCAACTCCAGCACGCTAATTGGCCAGAGCTTCCCCAAAGGCGCCTACCGCTCGATGTACATCTTCTTTGGTGCCATTGCCGTGGTGGTGATCTTAGGTGCCTTCGAGTTCCTGCGCCCCTCCTTCCCCACCGAAGACGGCCAGATGAAGGCACTTTCCATGAACCTGGTTATCCAGATGATCATGCTGGTAGCCGGTGCCATCATCTTGATTTTCTGCGGCACGGATAAAAATAAGATCGCCAATACCGCAGTGTTTAAGGCAGGCATGACGGCGGTGTTCTCGGTATTCGGCGTGGCCTGGATGGCAGATACCTTCTTTGGCACCCACATTGATGCGCTCAAGGCATCGCTTGGCGATGTAGTAGCCCAAGCCCCCTGGATGTACGCCATTGTGCTGCTGATCGTATCCAAGCTGGTTAATTCCCAGGCAGCAGCACTCGTCGCCATCGCCCCACTGGGCTTAAGCCTCGGTGTGGACCCGGCAGTGGTGGTGGGCTTTTATGGCGCAGCCTACGGCTACTGGATTTTGCCCACCTACCCCTCAGACCTGGCCTGCATCGGCTTTGATCCCACCGGCACCACCAAGATTGGCAAATACGTTATCAACCACTCATTCCTGATCCCCGGCGCGATCTGCGTGTTCACCTCCTGCGTGGTGGGTTCGCTTCTAGCGCAGCTCTTCTTGGCCTAGGCACCGCGGCTTCTTCACCCCCGCCGATGTAGAGCAGAAAAGAAACAACACGCCACCCCAATGAAGGGATGGCGTGTTGTTAAAAGTCTTGAGCGAAGTTCGCTTTAGAGAGCGTGAACCTGCTGAGCTTGGGGGCCTTTAGCACCCTCGCCAACCTCGAACTCAACGCGTTGGTTTTCTTCGAGGGTACGGAAGCCGTTGCCCTGAATTTCTGAATAGTGAACGAAGACGTCAGCGGAGCCGTCCTCGGGAGCGATGAAGCCGAAACCTTTTTCGGCGTTGAACCACTTCACAGTACCCTGTGCCATGTTGTAAAACCTTACTTCTTTGAAAATCCTTCGGCGATTACCGAATTGTTGTGGGAGCCGTTCATTCCACACTTCGAGCATCACCACGGGATAGAATTCCCGCAGATCGCGTTAGTAAAAAATGCACCAGCGTTGCTGCTGGATGCGGCGACCGAAACCCAGTGTGTCACGCTTTAAGCTTTCGCGCTGAGCAAGCCCTACCCCCGCTCCAGCAAAAAGCAATGGAGCCAAAACATATAAACGCTGGTCAATACGTTCTTGGAGGAAGCAGCAGCGTGCAGAATATTAGCCCCGTGCCGGGCGCCCAGCTCGGCATTGAGCTCGCGCAGAGCGTCGAAAAGCGGTTTCCAACCTCAACCTGCACCCACCTGGCCACGATCCCCGCGCGCCCTGCCCAATACGGCACATGGCCGCAGTGGGTGTTGCCCAGCCTCAAAGCGCTGCTGGCTGAGCGTGGCATTGCTGCGCCATATACCCATCAAGTAGCCACCGCCGAGCACGCCTGGCAACGCCGCCATGTGGTGGTGGCAACGGGCACGTCTTCTGGAAAATCGCTGGGCTATCTGCTGCCAACGCTGAGCCTTTTGGGCACATCGTCCCAGGCCACAGCACTGTATTTGACGCCTACCAAGGCCTTGGGGTCAGATCAGCTTGCCCAGGTGCTGAACCTTTGTGGCTCAATCGAGGAGCTTTTCGACGTCCACCCGAGCGCCTATGACGGCGACACCCTAAGTGAGGCGCGCCCTGGGATTCGCGAGCAATCGCGCTTTGTGTTTTCTAATCCAGACATGCTGCACACAGCGATCCTGCCCAACCACAGCCGCTGGATGCGCTTTCTGCGTCACCTCCAATTTGTCATCGTGGATGAATGCCATAGCTATCGTGGCGTTTTCGGCGCAGGGGTATCCCTGGTGCTGCGTCGCCTATTGCGCCTGGCCAAGCGCTATGGCGCTCACCCGACGGTGATCTTTGCTTCCGCTACCGCCCGCGACCCAGGCGCGCACGCGCAGCGATTAATCGGTGAAGAAGTCGTGGCCATCAGCGAAGACACAGCACCGAGTGGCACCCGCACCGTGATGCTGTGGGAGCCAGGCTTTATTGAAGGGGCCACCGGTGAGCACGGCGCTCCGGTGCGAAGGGCCGCCTCTACAGAGGCCGCTGGGATGATGGCCACCCTCATCGCCGAAGGTGCGCGCACCCTGACCTTCGTGCGCTCCCGGCGCGCTGCCGAAGTGGTAGCGATGCGCAGCGCGGAGGAATTAGCCGGCATGGGCCGCACCGAGGATGCCCGCAGAGTTGCTGCCTACCGAGCAGGCTATTTGGCAGAAGATCGCCGCCTATTAGAACGCCAATTAGATTCCGGCGAGCTTTTAGGCGTGGCCTCTACCAATGCCTTAGAACTGGGCATCGATATCGGCGGGCTCGACGCGGTGCTCACTGCCGGTTTCCCCGGCACGATTGCAAGTTTTTGGCAGCAAGCAGGCCGCGCCGGCAGACGAGGCCAAGGCTCCCTGGTGGTGCTCATTGCCCGCGATGAGCCGATGGATACCTATTTGGTGCACCACCCGGAAGCATTGCTGGGCTCTCCCATTGAGGCGACGGTGTTTAATCCCCACAATCCGCACATTTTGAGTGGCCATCTCCTCTGTGCTGCTGAAGAACTCCCCCTTTCCGAAGAAGAAATTGATGCCTTTGGCGCTAGGGACGTAGCCGAATCCCTGGCGGCCCAAGGCTTGATGCGCAGGCGTGCCCGCGGCTGGTATGCGCTGCCGCAACCTGGGGCTGCGGATATCCATACCCAGGTGCACTTGCGCGGTAGTGGTGGCCGCATTGCCATCGTGGATCACAGCGATGGGCGTTTGCTTGGCACCATCGATGCCGCCACCGCATTAAGCCAGGTGCATCCTGGTGCCGTGTACCTGCACCAGGGCGAATCCTTTGTGGTGGATGAGTTGCTGCTTGAAGAACACATGGCGCTCGTACACCAAGAATTCCCCGAGTTTTCTACCCATGCGCGCACCACTACCGATATTGCTATTCGCGAGGTAGGAGAAAAGGTATCCAACCCGGCACCGGGATTGTGGCTAAGCAATATCGAAGTAGAAGTAACCGACAAGGTCGTTGGCTACACCGTCAAAGGCAGAGACGGCTCCATCTTGGATATGGTGGCCTTGGATTTACCTCCTCAACAGCTCATTACCAAAGCGGTGGCCTACACCATTGATCCCTTGGTGCTTGCCCAGCTCGGCATCGACGATATTCCCGGCACCTTGCACGCCGCCGAACACGCAGCCATTGGCATGTTGCCGCTGATTGCCACCTGCGATCGTTGGGATATCGGTGGTGTTTCTACCGCCGAGCACCCCGATACTGGGCTGCCCACCGTGTTTGTGTACGACGGCCACCCAGGCGGTGCTGGCTTTGCCGATTGCGGCTACGAGCGTTTCCGCGAGTGGATCGAAGCCACCTATGAGGCCGTTCGATCATGCGCGTGCGACCATGGCTGTCCTTCCTGTGTGCAATCTCCAAAGTGCGGTAATGGCAATCAGCCTTTGAACAAAGCCGGCGCCATCCGCTTACTTGGGGCGATGTGTGCCATGTTGGCCTAAATTGGTCCGGCTTTGGCCTGCGCCACCTGCCTGCCCACGGTGGCTGCCACTCGTACATCCTGGCCTTCTTCTATACACAGGCTCATTCGCGCACCATTGGCACTGATCACCTCCTGCACTTTCGGGCATGCCCACTGGCCTTGGGCTAGCGCTTGGGCTCCAGCAATCGCACCCATATCTGCTGCTACCTGGGCTTTATGGGCCTGGATATAGGTATTGGCAATGGCCAAGATGATGCCCAACATCAAGCTCAGCGCCAGCGCGATGCCCAGGGCTACCACCGTTGCCGAACCTTGATCATCACCGATTCGCCGCGCGATCACCCTGATGCTCCTTCTGGTACAAAGCGGGCCTCGGCGCGCATCGTGCCAAAAGGCGCGGGCACACTGGCTTTGGCCACCATGAGGCCGGATGCTTCTTCCACGCTCACGCTGCCACGCGGTGGCTGGTAGTGCTGGCCTATGGCATGGGCTCGTGCCGCGGCACCGGCGATATCAATGGCTTGGATATAGGCCCCGATGGTGACAAGTGCTGCACCAAGGCCGGCGGCAAAGATCAACAGTGCGCTACTGGCGATGGCAGCTTCGATGCTGATGCTGCCACGGCGAGCGCATAGCGCCTTGCGCGCAAAGCCCAAGGCGCTAGCTAGGATTCGTCTGAACATTAGCCTGGCGAGTTGTTCAAGGCCGTGGTGATGATGGATTCGATGGCATCTGCCACCGCCCCGGAGGAGACCACCAGGTACAGGGCGGCCGCTAGGGCGGCTGCTGCGAGCGATCCCATGGCGTATTCGATGGTGCTCATGCCTTGTTCATTGCGGTAGAAGCGCTCAAGGGCGCTGCGGAAAGTGGAGTTCATGGTCACAGGTGTTCCTTTCAATTGCTGCTAGAGGAGCTGCTTAGTGGTTGTTCAAGATCTCGCTTGCCAGCGCCAACAGCACTGGGGCAAGCCCAAGGGTGAAGAATGCGGGTAGAAAACACAGGGTGAGTGGTAGTGCGATCAGCACTCCTGCACGCTCGGCGGCGGCAGTGGCGTGTGCTTTGGCTCCGGCGCGAAGCTGCTGGGCAATACTGCTTAAGCCCGGTTCCATCGACGCCCCGGTGCGCGCGGAGGCATGTGCCACGGTGGTGACTTCTTCTAGGCCTTTAAGGCCTGCCAGTGGTGCCCACGCTTGTTGGGCACTCATGCCTAGAGCCAGCATGCTGGCGGTGCGCATCCACGCCTGTGTGCTTCCCCGGGCGCTTCCCTGCGTGCTGCCCTGTGTGCTACCGCGCGTACTTCCCTGCGTGGCAGCGTCTGCCACGGTGGCTACTGCCTGTTGGGGCGCAAGCCCGGCGCGCACACATGCAAGGTAGAGCTCGAGTTCTGCTGCTAGCTGCTCAGGCGGGATGGCGCTTCCGCGCAATTTTGTGCTGATGCGCAGCCACCAGGCGGGTGGTTCTCTTGGCCGCCGTTGCTGCCAGCTTTCAAGCCTTGGTGCGCTGTGGCTTCCGCTGATCCATAACGCGGCAGCACCGAGGAATGCGGCGAGCAAGATCATGGCGTTGCTCCTTGGATAATCTTGTTCGACCACCACGCCCCAGCGCTGAGCAAGCTAACGCCGATCAGCAGCAGTAGATTGCCTAGGGCATTGCCAAGCAGCACGCTTGGCACATTGACCCCCATTGCGCTTCCAAGCAGCATGCCCACAAGGGGCAGCAGGCTTAAGATGATCGCGGTGGCTTTTGGCCCTTGAAGTGCGGCGTTGGTGCTGCGTGTGCGCTCAAGCCTGGCTCGGAGTTGGCGGTGGGATTGTTCTAATAAAGGCGCAAGGGCCACGCCGTGTTCCTCGGCAATCATCCAGTAGCGTGCGATAGGTGCCAGGGCTGGGTAGTGCTGCGCCATGGCATGCAGTTGTGCGCCTGGTTGGGCGCCACTGCGAGTGGCCCTGGCAGCACTGGCGAAGGCCGCCGCGATGCCGCTTTCGCGTTCCTGCTCGGCGGCATGCGCTAGGGCCGTGGCTGGGTCTGCACCCACACGCAACTCTGTGCTGATGGTGTGCACGATCGCTGCAATGCTCGCCTCTTCGCGGCGCTGTTTGCGAAGCGCTGCAGTATCGCGCCAGATGCGAAGCCCAACTAGCACGGCAATGGCGAAGCTGATAAGCACCAGTGCGTGG
Organism: Corynebacterium pseudopelargi; assembly: GCF_003814005.1. NCBI lineage: Bacteria > Bacillati > Actinomycetota > Actinomycetes > Mycobacteriales > Corynebacteriaceae > Corynebacterium > Corynebacterium pseudopelargi. The sequence goes on from NZ_CP033898.1 coordinate 2,169,870, forward strand.
CGAAACAGCACCGCCAACGCCACAAGCCCTGCGGCAATAAGGACTGTGCGAACTGCGCGGGTTGTACGGCCTTGTGCCGCCTGACGTATGCGGCGAGCAGGCGAAGGGCCATAACAGGCAATGGCCCCGGCAACACTTGCCATGCTTAACAGGCTCATAGGGTGCTCCAATCCACCTGGCAGGGCGTTTCTTGGCGGGCATCCCACAGCACTGCTACTTCCACGGGATTGCCTTGAAGGATGCCGATTTGGTGCAGGCTTCTGCCTTCGGCGGTGCGCTTCATGGCCAGCACCACTGGTGCTGCGGCGCTGAGTTGGGAGTGCAGCGCGTGTTGATCTAAGCCACCCAGCGCCCCGAGTGCTTCAAGGCGTGCTGGGACTTCTTCTACGGTGTTGGCGTGCACGGTGCCTGCACAGCCGTCGTGGCCGGTGTTCAAAGCGGCCAGGAGATCTACTACTTCTGCGCCTCTGATTTCTCCTAACACAATGCGATCGGGGCGCATCCTGAGCGCTTGGCGCAAAAGTTGTTCCATGCGCACCTCACCTCTGCCCTCGGTGTTGTGGGTTTTGCTGACCAAAGACACAAAGTGTGGGTGGTCTGGGCGAAGCTCTGCAGTATCTTCGATGCCGATGATGCGCTCACGGGGATCAACCTGGGCAAGTAGCGCGCCAAGCAGGGTGGTTTTGCCGCTGCCGGTGCCGCCGATAATCAGCATGGATTTGCGTGCCTGAATTAACTGGCGCAAACAATCGGCCACCCCTGGCAAGAAAGTGCCGTGGGCCTCGAGTGCTTCCAGGCTCGTTGCGGCCTGGCGTAGCACTCTTAAAGAAAGGCAGGTGCCGGTTTCTGCGGGCGGGCTTAATACGGCATGCACTCTGAGAGCACTACCGTCTGCCCTTGGTAGGCGTGCGTCGCCGAAGCATTGGGCATCATCAAGCCTTCTACCCGCGGCTACCAGCAGCCTGGTGGCAAGGCGGCGCACCTCGGCGTCTTCGCTAAAGCGCACCTGTGATTTTTCTAGGCCTCGGCCGCGATCAAACCACACCCCGTGGCAGCCATGCACCAGCACATCGCTGACGCCCTCAATGGCTAAGACCTGCTCAAGCGGGCCTACACCGGTGGATTCATGGCGCAGGGTGCGCAACACATTGACTACATCCACGTTGCTGATCACCCCTCCAGATACCTCGCGCACCAAGGTGGCCAGGGTGGTTTCATCGGTGGTGGGTGCCTCAGCTAGTCGACGTTGGACTTCCTGGATCAGTGACGCATATTTACTCATAGCTGCCCCCGGCATGTGCGAGTGCATGAACAATGCTGCTTGCGACACGTTGCAGGGGTTTTGGTGGGCCATGCAGGCCCGCTAATTCCATGCGCTTGGCAAGGCCGCGAATCGTGGGTATTTCGGCCACGATCTCCACGCCAGCGATGGTGGCTGCTTCTTCTGCATCAATGCCAGACCATCCCCTGTGGCGCAATACTCCCACGGTGCGCACCCTGGCGTTGTGGCATTCTTCCTGCACTCTGGCCGCGCAGGCCGCACCACGGATTTCTGCGGGTATGAGCAGCACGCAGGCATCGGCATGATCGCGGGCGATGGTGGCTAATTCCGTGCCGATCCGGCAATCGACCACCACATGGCTTGCGCCGCGAAGCGAACCTAATACCCCGGCCAGTTGTTGGCCTTGAGGCGGTGCGCCACTGCGGCTATTGCTGAGCACCGAAACACCTTCGGGGCCTTGGATGAGTGCCTTTTGCAGCGCTTCTGCTGGCAGCGCCTGGGTATCGTTGCCCAGATCATTCCAGCGTAAGCCTGGTTCCGATTCCACCCCGAAGACTAAATCGGCGCCTGCAGAATATGGGTCGGCATCGACAAAGCAGGCGTCTTCTAAGCTCATGGCAATACTTGCCGCCAAGGTGGTCGTACCTGCCCCACCGGCGGTGCCGCATACGGCGATAAGGGCATAGTCACTCGGCGGTGTTGGATCGTCTCTGCCAAGCAGGGCAAGTAATTCTGGGGCTTGGGCCGGTAACAACATCGCGGCTTCGGCGTGAATATTCATGGCTAATTGCCAGTCCACCGGGCCTGGATCATTGGCTAAGAGCACAATGGTGTTGGCGTTCACGCTCGCTACGTGCCCTGCGGTGGTGGCATCGACTAACACGGCAGCGGCTTTTGCTGCGTGGCGTGCAATTTCTCTTGGGTCGGTGGTGGCTATAACCTCGCGGCCGGTGGCTGCCGCAACGTGGCTTGCCTCAGGATGCAAGGTTGGATCTGTAATGGCTATCAACACTGCTTGGCGGTAGTTTTGCCGGTTCATGTGCCCAAGTATCAAAGGCCTAAGACCTAAGCGCGAGGCAAGCCGGAATGGGCTGTGGATAACCCCGCCTCAAGATGAACGGCGGGTGCAAGGCTGTGGAAAACTTGCCCCTTAAGGCTCTTTGCGTCACATGCTTCACATGGCTGCTTGCCATAATTGGCCGGCTTGTGTGCGGCTAAGAAGATATGCTGAGACTCATTATGAGCATCCCTGGCCAGCCCCCGCAGCCGCCATCGCGGTCAACAGCGCGGTCAGCAACGCGGTCAGCACGGCCGGATGCCACCACCCCGCCAGATGCCACCACGCAGCCGGATACCAACACCCCCGCACAGCAGCACCGAATCGCGGCACTTTTCGATCTTGATAAAACGATCATCGCCACATCCTCTGCCCTGGCCTACGGCAAGGAATTTTTGCAATCCGGCCTGATCAGCCCCAGCGAGGCTTTGCAGATGAGCATGACCAAGGCCAGCTACATGCTCGGCGGGCACAATGCCCAGCAGCTCGACGCCACCAGGGATAAATTAAGCAAGCTCATCGTTGGTTGGGACCAGGCGCAGATCCAGGCGATCGCCAGCGAGACGATGCACAGCATCATTTGCCCCACCATTTATGCCGAGGCGCGCGCCTTGATTGAGCAGCATAAGGCCAAAGGCCACGAGGTGGTCATCATTTCTGCCTCGGCCAAAATTTTGGTGGAGCCGATTGCCCAGGAGCTTGGCATTGAGCATGTGATTGCCAGCGAGCTTGAGGTAAAAGACGGCAAGTTTACTGGCGAGCTGCTGTTTTATTGCAAGGGTGAGGCGAAGGCCAAGGCATTGGCCGCTAGGGCCGCAACCAGGGGTTATGACCTTTCGCGTTGTTTTGCGTATTCAGATTCCATCAGTGATGTGCCCATGCTGGAGGCGGTGGGGCATCCGGTGGTGGTTAATCCTGATCGGCAGTTGCGCAAGATCGCTGCCGAACGTGGTTGGCAGATGATGAGCTTTGATAATCCGGTGCCGCTTTTTACTATGCCCAGCAAGCGTGACATGACCATCAGCACAGGCTTGGCAGCGGCAGTGGCAGGCATTGCCGGTTTATGGTGGGCTTTTCGACGCCCCCGCGCCTAACCCCCACTCAATTACCCAGGCCTTAGCCATGTTCATTTTCTAGCCCTGTGCGGCTTGGGCGATCCCTTCAGCTTCTTCGGCCCCCTTGCTATAGGCCTGCAGGAATATACCAAGAAAATCGACCATGGCTTGCTCGGAGCCGAGGCTTGCTTGCGCTAGTGCTAGGTAGTGCTTGCGGTGGCGGTGCAGCCAGGTTTCTGGCACGCCTAGCCCTCGGGGATCAAAGCCATAACTGATCGCTGTGCACCTGCTTGCTACGAGTGCAACCACGATGGATCGAGGCCCAAATGCCTCGCTGGCAATAATCACGGCTTGCACGATTCCGGCGAGGATCGCGCCATCGGCAGGTGGGCGTTGCTGCAAGAGTGCAGCGAGTTGTTGTAGTTGGGGTGCGCTGCCTTGGCGTGGGCGCCCATCGCCGCCGGCGAGCACATCGATTTTGGCCAGTACTTGCAGTGGGGCACGCAGGAAGGTGCGGGTGGTTGTGTCCACCACATCGGGGGCAAGCACGCTATAGGCGGCGATGCACTGCTCAAGATCGATGCCGCTGCAGCGTTGCGCCATGGCCGCTCCTCGAACGGCGGACTCTGAGCTGGTGAGGGCGAATTTTCTTAAATTCACTGGCCTGCGATGCACCGCTTGAATTGCCTGATGTGCCTGCGTAAGTGCAGGCTCAAGATCAGGATGGGCGGCAAAATCTGCAAGATGAGGCATGGATCCCATTGTAGAAATAAGGCTCAACTTCGCTTTAAGCAGCGTTTCGTGGCACCATATTGAGTAACTACGTAGGCAAATACCCTAAGAACGATCGTGGAGGGACAATCCCGTGAGCAAGGACAGTGGTTTTTACACCGACAGCGCAGAGACGTTTCAGGCGCAGGTCAACTCCATTCCGCTAAGCGATGTTGATTCGGTGAGCAAGGATTCCATCGGCGGTTTGGTCAGCCAGGCCACCGCGCAGATGTCTTCGCTGTTCCGCTCCGAGGTTGAGTTGGCCAAAACCGAGTTGGCAGCCGAGGCTAAAAAGGGCGCCATCGGCGGTGGCCTGTTCGGTGTAGCCGGCACCCTGGCGCTGTATAGCTCCTTCTTCTTTTTCTTCTTCCTCGCCGAGCTGCTTTCCAAGTGGATGGATCGCTGGGCCGGATTCCTAATCGTCTTCTTGATCATGGTGGCCCTGGCAGCCATTCTCGCCCTCTTCGGCTACCGCAAGGTAAAGAAGATTGGCAAGCCGGAAAAGACCATCGAATCGGTAGGCGAGCTCAAGACGCTGGTTCCTGGCAAGGCTGAGGCCAACCAGGATGCAAAGACCCGCGGCATGTACAGCTAAGCCAGCCATGCTTTCCCACCCCGCGCCCACCAGGGCCGCGGGGTGTTGCCTTTGAATTTCCCCCTCACCTCTACTACTCCAGCCCTTATGCCCCACCGTGATTTTTTTGGTGGAGGCACCGGCGTATTCCAAGGAACATCTCTTGAGCCCGAGCCCATTGACTGCAAACCTCCCCAGTGCGCAGCAGCGCTTTAAGCGCAAGCTCTCACCAAAGGTGGTGGCCTTCGAGGGCGATTTCCAACACCAGATGCTGCACACCCGTGGTGTGCGCCTGCATGCTGCCACCGCTGGCGATCCAAGCGACCCCCTGGTGCTGCTATTGCACGATTCCTTCGGAGGCTGGTTTGATTTCCGCCACGTAATCGCCCCGCTGGCGCAGAAGGGCTTTCATGTTGCGGCGATTGATATGCGTGGCTATGGCATGTCGGATAAACCGCCGCAGGGCTACGCCCACCGCGAGGCGGTAGGCGATTTGTTGGGCTGCATTAGCACCCTTGGCCACAATCAAGCCCATGTGGTTGGCATTGGCGCAGGTGCCGCTATTGCTTGGCTGGCGGCAGCGCATGAACCACAGCGGATCAAAAGTCTGTGCACAGCAGGCAGTATTCACCCCCTGGATTTGCGCCGGGCGATCATCTCAAGCCCCTGGCACTTTAGCAACCTCTTGGCAATGACCAGCATGTTTCGTTTGCCCAAGGTGCTTTCGAGGATCTTTTGGGGCCACCGCGAACGCATCATTGCCAGGGATCTTCGCACTACTACGTCCCTGGACTATCAGCGCAGCGCCGCCTTTGAAGAAGAACTCCAGCTCCGCTTTACTGCCATGTCGATTCAATCCACGGCAACACCGGTGGCTAAAACGTCGCGCTATGTGGTCAATGTGCCCCCGGTGCGCTGGGCAACGGAGAAGGTGGGTGTTCCGGTGCGCATGTTCAGCGACGCCTCGGCGCTGTCTCGGGTGCTGGTGCGCCGCGGGGCAAAGCGCTGCGAATCGCGCTTTTCCACCGAACGCATCCCCGGTGCACGCCAACGGCCGCACCTGGAGCAGCCAGAGGCCTTCGTGCGAAGTATCAGCGCTTTTGCCCGCGAGGTAGAGCGCAACCTCAACGGGCACTCAACTCCCTAATGAAGCACTAGAAGCCCGCGGCCTTAGTGCGCCACGCACTCTTGGGTATCTACTGGCGTTTGCAGTGCGCCGATATCACCGATGGCTTCTTGTACTTGGCGCGCGGTGAGTGCGTAGCCAATATCGGATGAATCCACGGAGGCTCCGAACACGACGCCGAGGACGTTGCCGTTGGCGTCGACAAGCGGACCACCTGAATTGCCCTGGCGGATATTGCCTCGAACGGTATAGGCCTCGCGTTCCACGCGGCCACCGGCGTAGATATTGGGACCAGAGATGGTGATGCGATCATTGATCCTTGCAGGTGAGGCGGTATAAGGCCCGGACTGGGGGAAGCCAAGCACGATGGCATCATCGCCGGTTTGCGCAGGCTCTGGCGCCCACTGCAGTGCCGGCACGTCGAGTTCTTCGGTGGCAAGCACGGCAATATCCATCTCTGGGTTGTAGTAGACCACCTGCGCCTCTTTGAGCCCAAGCACCGTATCCAGGCTCACGGTTTGGGTGCCGGCCACCACGTGCGCATTGGTAATTACGTGCTGATTATCCACGGCAAAGCCTGAGCCCATGAGCGTGCGGGCGCATCGTTGAGACTCGCCAAGCACATGGATCACCGAGGGGCGCAAACGCCGCACGAGCTCTTCATCGCTGACCTGAATATCAGGAGCGTCCACCACGGGGCGATTGCCCTGGGTAAAGGGCGAGACTAACGGCGGCAAACCGGAGTCGTTGAGCATGGCCGAAATCTTCGAAGGCAGGCTCTTCACCGGCCCCGGAGCCATGCGATCTACCTGGGCCAGCACCTTCGATTCCTGCACCGCCTGCGGCAATTGGCCACGAAGCCCTGATGCAATGGGAATGGAAACAAGCCACACCACCAGCAGCGCTGCGGCAGTTTGGAAGCAGGCCCCAATCAGCGAATCAAGCCCACGCAGGCGCTTCCACAAAAAGCCATCGCGAAACGCAGCGCCAATGGCAGCACCTGCCATGTTGCCAATGCCCACCAATAACACCAACACGCCCAGGGCGAGAATAAAGCGCATGGCCTGGGAATCGCTGAGCTGCATGGCCAAGGGGGCGAGCACCGCGCCGCAAATCAATCCTGCGATCACGCCAATGGTAGAAAGCACCGATGAAACGGCACCTTGGCGCCACCCTGCAAAAAAGGCGATGAACAAGATGCCAATAATGACGATATCGACGATCAGCCCGAGGCTCACGCGTTGGGTTTCCTTTCGGTCAGATCCCCGACTGCCTCTTTGTTTCGGGAACGAGCCAGGGTTTCCACCAGATCGTAGTGCCTATCGCGGTCCCACTCTTTTTCCCATCCCGCCTGGGAGATGATGGCATCGAGCAAACCGCCAGTAAAACCCCAAATAATAAAGCCATTGAGGCGAAACGCCGGACCATGCCAACCACCGCGGGCGACGGTGAGCCTATTTTCTGGCGCCAAAAGCTCAGCCAAAGGCACACTAGCCACCGCATCGGCCTCACCTGGGTCTACTACCCCTACCGGGGAGGGGCTATGCCAGTGGGCAAGCACCGGGTGCACGGGGTAGCCGGTGGCGCGGATATGCACCTCGGGTAGCTGCGCTAATGGGCTTAAGCTGTGGCGATCAAGCCCGGTTTCCTCCCATGCCTCGCGCAGGGCGCAATCGACGGCATTGACGTCTTCTTTATCGCGCCTTCCGCCGGGGAAGGCCATTTGCCCTGAGTGCGAGCGCAGGCGCGGGGATCGGTGAGTAAGCAGCACGGCGGCATCATTGGGCAGTTCTGCTGAGGTTTCTGCCCCGGCAAGCAAGATCAGCACCGCCGCCTCACGCCGGTGATCAATGGCGGCATCGGGTTTTAATGCCTTGCGCAGGCGCGCATCGAGGTGGCCTTGGTCCACGTCGTGGACGAGCCCGCGCATCCACAGTGGGGCTCGCTCTGGTTGCAGCGTGATGTTTTCGCCCGGACTATCCGGGCGTAGCTTGGCTAGGCGGCTGGCATCTGGATTCATTGGCCACCCACGATAGCGTTGATCGCCGTGTTCAGCTCCGAAGCACTATGGAACACCTGGGCTTTTTGCCCGATGAGCTGGCCGTTTTGATCAAGCACCAAGGTAATTGGCACCACGTTTGGCAGCGAGTAGGTGGCCGCAAATTGCCCTTCGCCGTCTTGGTAGCTGGGCAGATCCAAGTTGAGATCATTAAGCAAAGCGGCACCATTGGCGGCATTGGGGTCTGCATGAACGCCCACCACCGCGTATTCGGGGTGCTCCTTGGCAAAGGCCTCAACAGCGGGAAGTTCCTCGCGGCACGGCCCACACCACCAGGCCCACACATTGACCACTGTGTACTTGGCCTGGCTCGGCGCGCTTTCTACTCCCGCCCCAAGGCACGGCAGCGGGGTGCCAAGGTCTACTTTGGGGCAGGTTGGTCGCTTGTCGACGCCCAACAGCTCGCCATTCGTGCTGCTTTCAGCGGCATCCTGTGTGGATTCTTCCCCCTGACCCATCTGGAGCAGGGCAAAGAGCAACGCCAGGATGCCAACGAAGACGACGATGGAAGTGATGATGGGTTTGCGCACGGTGTTACTTTGCTCCTTTATCGCTCATATCAGCCATTGCAATGAGGGCTTCGGCATCAGGGCCGCTTACTAAATCGGCTGCCTCTATCCCCGTCGGGCCAAGGCCATAGCTTGGGCACACCTTCTTTAATAGGCATGCACCGCACGCCGGTCTGCGTGAGTGGCACACGCGGCGGCCATGAAAGACGAGGCGATGAGAGTAGATGGTCCATTCTTTCTTAGGAATCATCGCAGCGATGGCGTGTTCTACCTTCACCGGGTCTTCTTCTGTGGTGAGTTCCCACCTTCGCACCAGCCTGCCAAAGTGCGTATCCACGGTCAGGCCTGGGTAATCAAAGGCGTTGCCGCGCACGCAGTGCGCTGTTTTTCGCCCCACCCCGGGAAGGGCGAGAAGGGCATCGAAATCTTCAGGCACTTGCCCATCGTGATCTGAGACAAGGCGCTGGGCCATGCCGATGATGTTGCGGGCTTTGGCCTTATAAAAGCCTGTTGAATGGATGAGTTCTTGTAACTCTGCTTCGTTGGCACCCGCGTAGGCCGCCGCGTTTGGGTAGCGGGCAAATAGTGCCGGAGTCACGGTATTGACGCGCGCGTCGGTGCACTGGGCCGACAAGATGGTGGCGACGGTGAGTTCGAGCGGGTTGCTGAAATTGAGTTCGCAGTGCGCATCTGGATAGGCCTGGGCGAGCATCCGGTTGATCTTGCGGGCACGCCGAGTTTTTGCAAGCGCTGAGTTGCTGCTTTTGTGGGGCGTTCGAGATGGCATGCCCACCACAATAGTTGCCAGGTCCACAGCTCAGTGCCGGTGTCCCCGGCCTGACGGGTTGCCCTCAAATGGGGGTAGGGGGTAGAAAAGAGGATAAAAGTCCACAGAATCACACATAAACGGACATAAACCCCAGGAGCGTCTAGACATTTCCCACATGTGACTGGGTGAAGTTGCACAAGTTCTAGGTGTTGCGAGCTGGCACACACTACCCCCGACGCAACAGCGAGTGGGCTGAAGATGTGACGATTCTAAATGAATGCGTGCAGACGTGACGAACCACATAGTAAGGTTACTCAAGAACAACAAGATAATGTCCGCTGTGTCACTGCCCCATTAGGCAAAAGAGCACAACTGACCACATCATGACGCCCACCGAGCATCGGGGTGCACCGCGCACCAGGCGTCGACGACATGAGGAGTACTTACGTGGAAGGTGTACAAGAGACCCTCTCCCGCGCCGGAATTTTCCAGGGAGTCGCCCCTGTGGCGGTGGAGAATCTGATCAAGGAGTTGGAGACGGTTCGCTTCCCCCGAGGCGCCACAATCTTCGAAGAGGGTGAACCAGGCGACCGCCTCTACATCATCACCTCTGGCAAAGTGAAGCTCGCCCGTCACGCACTCGATGGCCGCGAAAACCTGCTCACCGTGATGGGTCCTTCCGATATGTTCGGCGAGCTGTCCATCTTCGATCCAGGCCCGCGCACCTCTTCTGCCGTGTGCGTGACTGAGGTACACGCAGCCACCATGACCTCCACCATGCTGCACAAGTGGATCTCTGACTACCCCGAGATCTCCGAGCAGCTCCTGCGCATGCTGGCCCGCCGCCTGCGCCGCACCAACGCCTCGCTTGGCGACCTCATCTCCACCGATGTGCCAGGCCGTGTGGCAAAGGCCCTGCTGCAGCTTGCCAATCGCTTCGGCACCCAAGAAGGTGGCGCACTGCGCGTGAACCACGACCTCACCCAAGAAGAAATTGCCCAGCTCGTTGGCGCATCGCGTGAGACCGTGAACAAGGCGCTAGCCACCTTCGCGCACCGCAACTGGATTCGCCTCGAAGGCAAGTCGGTACTCATCATCGATACCGAGCACCTAGCCAAGCGCGCACGCTAATACAAGAAACACAAACGCTCCCGGCCTTGTTGCCGGGAGCGTTTGCTGTGTGGTCTGAAGCGTTATTGGGCGTCGAGATAGCGCAGGGCCACTCGGGTGGACTGCTCAGCAGCGCCACGGAGGACAGGATCAACGTCGTCATAGATGGCGTCGATAAGCTCCTTCAGGCTTGCATCCTCACCGAGTTCCTTGCGCGCCTGCACAATCTGATCCAAGCGCTGATGGCGACGATCAATGTACTTGCGGGCATAGGCAGCCAAGTTCTCACCATCGGGGCCATGCCCAGGCAGCAGGTGCACATCTTTGCCGCGGCGCTCTAAAAGATCGAGCGTGTCAAGGTACTGGCCAAGATCACCATCGGTTTCAGAGATCATGGTGGTGTGGCGCCCTGCAATGGTATCGCCCGTAGCGATGGCCTCCAGGGTGGATTCGTGCGGCTTGCCAGACCAGATAAAAAAGGACACAGAATCGGCGGTGTGGCCGGGGGTGGCAACCACCTCGATCTGCGGCGTCACGCCATCAACGGCAATGATCTCCCCATCGCGCAGCGGCTCGCCACCACCCATGCAATAGGCGGCATCGAAGGCGCGAACGGGGGCGCCGGTGAGCTGGCGGAAGCGCTCAGCACCATCGGCATGGTCATGGTGGCGGTGAGTGACAAGAATTAAGGCCACTTCATCGGCATAACGGTGCAAGACATTCAGGTGTCCTTCATCCGCAGGGCCGGGATCAATCACGATGGCGCGAGGATCCTCCTCGCCACGAATAATCCACGAGTTGGTACCTTCCAGTGACGCGTACCCCGGATTCGGGCAAAGAACCACGGAAGTGGACGGGGTCACCGGCCTCTGCTGACTGTAAGCGGGATGCTCCATAGGGTTTAGCTTAGGACACATCTATGACGCGCGACTAGTTCTTGGGGTGGAAGTGGCTCACCCCTCACCCTGACCCCGCGAAACGGAAAACTTTTCTTGGATCAAGCACCCAAACCGGCAGGATCGGGCACTACAACACTCCCCCGTTAAGGGGCGTCTACCTCGACCACCAGCTCAAGTTCCACCGGAGCATCCAAAGGAAGTTCAGCAACACCCACAGCGCTGCGGGCATGGGCACCAGCCTGGCCAAAGACCTGGCCAATCAATTCGCTTGCACCATTGATCACCCCAGGCTGGCCGCCGAAGTCACGCTCGGAAGCCACAAAACCTACGATCTTCAGCACGCGGGTGACGTGATCAATGCCCACCAAACTATCCACCGCAGCCAGCGCGTTCAGCACAGCCGTGCGGGCGTAATCCTTAGCATCCTCGGCGCTTACCTTCCCGCCCACCTTGCCGGTGGCGGGAAGTTTGCCATCAATAAAGGGCAGTTGCCCCGAAGTCCACACCTGATTGCCAACGCGCACCGCCGGAACATAGGCGGCAACCGGTGCTGCGACCTCCGGCAGGCTCAAGCCGAGTGCTGCGAGTTGCTCAGAAGGCTTGCTCATGCTTGCACCGGGCGCTTGAGGTAGGCCACCACATTTTCCGGGTTCGGCCCGGGCATCACTGCCACGAGCTCCCAGCCATCTTCACCCCAGGTATCGAGGATCTGCTTGGTGGCGTGAGTAATAAGAGGCACAGTTGCGTATTCCCATTTGTTCATAGGGCACATACTAATGCCAAGAAGCTCAAAGGCCTTTACAGCCCGACGGGCTCGCCTCCTTGAGCAAAGAATTCTGCCCAGTTATCCACGTGGGGGTTCTTGCGCAAAATGGCGCGACGTTGGCGCTCTGTAAGCCCGCCCCACACGCCGAATTCCACGCGATTATCCAAAGCATCGGCGCGGCACTGCATTAACACGGGGCAGCCATCGCAGATCGTGGCGGCCTGGCGCTGCTCAGCACCTCGCACGAATAGGGCATCTGGATCCACATGACGGCAAGTAGCTCTCATCACCCATTCACCCCGAGGGCTTGTTACATCCAATTCATTGGACTCGACCGCAAAGGGGTCACGCCTGGTTTCTTTGATCAACGAGGTGGTCACGTTGAACGCCTCCTGCCACACATTGGGGACCCGATCGACGCTCAAGCTCGAGCGCCGAAAACGTACATGTATAATTCTATTCGCCCACCTACCTATCTAGCGAATGGATCACACTTCATGGGTTACCCCCAAGCGGGTCACATGGGCATTCAAAGAGGCGGGGGTGCGCCATCGCTTCTTTTGCGCAGCCAAGGAAGCCAGTAGGGTGTAACCGTGTCTGTAGGGAAATCTCTGATCAAAATGGTCGGTGGCGCACTCGCCGCCGGCACGATCGCTGCCGTGGTACTCACCCCCGTCGCAGCTATCTCCGCCGTGGCTATTGAGCGCACGGACGAGACCATGCAATCAAATATTGATGATCTCACCTTCGGAGCCACCCCCGGTGTAAGCACCATCCTCAATGCCAACGACGAGCCCATGGCGTGGCTCTATAAACAGCGGCGCTATTCGGTGCCCTCTGAGGCCATTGCCGAGCCAATGAAAGCCGCCATCGTAAGCATCGAGGATCGCCGCTTTTATGAGCACAATGGCGTAGACCTCAAGGGCAATCTGCGCGCCATGGCCACCAACTTGGTGGCCGGGGGCGTGGAACAGGGCGCCTCTACCTTGGATCAGCAGTATGTGAAGAACTACCTGCTTCTCGTGGCCTCAGACAATCCCGATGAGCAGGCGGCAGCAACAGAGACGTCGATTCCTAGAAAACTGCGCGAGATGCGCATGGCCTCCAGCATCGATGAGAACCTAAGCAAAGATGAGATCTTAACTCGCTACCTCAACCTCGTGCCCTTCGGCAATAACGCCTATGGGGTGGAAGCAGCGGCGCAAACCTACTTTGCAAAACCAGCGGCGGAATTAACCATTCCCGAAGCCGCGATGCTTGCCGGTATCGTGCAATCTTCTTCCTATTTCAATCCCTACACCAACCCCGAGGCCGTGACTGATCGCCGCAATGAAGTGCTAGGCGCCATGGCCGAAACCGGGGCGATTACACCCGAAGATGCCGCGCGCTATCAAAGCGAGCCACTTGGTGTACAAGAGCAACCAGGTGGGCTACCCAATGGCTGTATTGCCGCAGGCGATGCCGGTTTCTTTTGTGATTATGTGCTGAAGTACCTGGGCGAAAAAGGCCTAGACCTCGACACCATTACCTCTGGTTCCTATACCATTCGCACCACCTTAAACCCCGAGGTGCAAGCTGCCGCACATGATGCGGTGACTGGCCAAGTGCCTGCATCTACCCCTGGGGTGGCCAATGTGATGAATGTGATTGAGCCGGGTAGGGATAGCCGCAAGATTTTGGCCATGACCTCTTCTCGCGATTATGGCCTTGACCTTGAAGCCGGCCAAACGGTGCTGCCACAGACGGCATCACTGGTGGGCTCTGGCGCAGGCTCAGTATTTAAGGTCTTTACCGCCGGTGCCGCGCTAGAAGATGGCTACGGGCTCGACACCATGCTCGATGTGCCCACCCGCTATGAGGCCAAAGGCTTAGGCGAAGGCGGCGCCGATAACTGCCCCGCCAATACCTATTGTGTGGAAAACTCCGGCTCTTATGCCTCCAGGATGTCGCTGCAAGATGCCCTGGCATATTCACCGAACACGCCATTTGTAAAGCTCATCAGCGAAGTGGGCGTGGACAAGGTGGTGGATCTTTCCGTCAAACTTGGGCTGCGAAGCTACGAGGAAGCAGGCACCTTTGATGGTGAATCCTCCATTGCCGATTACATGAAAGACCACAACTTAGGCTCCTATACCCTTGGGCCCACCGCGATCAATGCCTTGGAAATGTCCAATGTGGCAGCATCAATCGCCTCCGATGGCCGCTGGTGCGAACCGAACCCCATTGAAAACGTCACCGATGCAGAAGGCAATGAGGTGTTCCTAGAGCGCCCCGATTGCGAAGACGCAATGGATGCCGATGCCGCCAATGCGCTGGGGCAAGCATTGAGCAAAGACACTATCAAGGGCACCGGCGCCGATGCCGCGAAGGCCTTTAATTGGTCTACCCCGCTTGCCGCTAAGACTGGTACTACCGAATCCCACCAATCGGCTGCGTTTATGGGCTTTAACTCCGCCTATGCTGCCGTAACCTACATCTATAACGACGGCACCTCGGTGGCGCCGCTGTGTACCTCGCCGGTGCAGCAGTGTGGTGCCGGAAGCCTCTATGGCGGCGATGAACCAGCGCGCACCTGGTTCTCTGCGGCCAATGCCAGCAACATTGCCCAGCAGGGCGATCTGGCACCGATTGGTGATACTTACCGCCGCGGGCGCTCGGCCACGCTGGGAGATCAGTTCATTGGCCGCGATGTAGCAAGTGCCGAACGCGAACTGACCAAGCAGGGCTATAAGGTGGTGCGACAGTACGTTGCAGGCGATGGCAAACCTAAAGATCAGGTGCTTCGCACCAGCGTGCCCACACCACTACGCAAGGGCTCAACCATCACCTTGTACATCTCTGATGGCAGCCCGGCGCGCAGGCCAGCACCGCAACCGGTAGTGCCGTCTATTCCTCCGGTGCCGGAGATTCCGAGCCAGGACGTAGACAGCATTACCGATTCCATCAGGAGGCTCCTGGGGCAGTAATGCCAGGAACATGGCTTGCTCCTGGCGGCTGACTAGCCCTGCAGGGCTGCGCGTACCGCGGCGCTGAGGCGCTTGCCATCGGCGCGCCCATCGGCTTTGGCGGTGGCGATTTTCATGGCGTTGCCCATGAGCTTCATCGAAACCTCGCCATCGCCGGCGGCTTCTTTTACTGCGTCCTGGGCGAGGGCTTCGAGTTCGGCATCGTCAAGCTGAGCCGGCTGGTACTGCTCGAATACCTTGGCCTCTGCCAATTCAGTATCGGCAAGCTCTTGGCGGCCGTTTTGGGCGTAGACCTCGGCGGATTCTTTGCGCTTTTTAATTTCCCGGGCGATGACTTTGAGCACGGTGGCGTCGTCAAGCTCATGGCGAGCACCGCTGGTTTCCTCCGCCTGAATCGCCGAAAGCAACATGCGCAATGCGGAAGTGGTGAGCTTATCGCGCGCCTTCATGGCGGTGGTGAGGTCTTGACGGATGGTTTGCTTGAGTTCACTCATACCTTGAGAGTACCGGTAGGCTGATCGAGTGGCTTCAATTTTTCAGGTAACGGCACGTGCACTCGGCGGTCTTGCGCTTGGCGGGGCTGCCACCTTGGGCTGGGCTATGCGCGAATGCACCCAGTTCCGGCTCCACGAGGTAGAAGTACCCATCCTTGAACCGGGCACCCTCGATGGGCGAGACGCCTTCCGTATCCTGCACATCTCCGATTTGCACATGATCCCCACCCAGCGCGCGAAGCAGGAGTGGGTTCGCTCCTTGGACGCCTTGCAGCCCGACCTGGTGGTCAATACCGGCGATAACTTAAGCGACCAAAAAGGCGTGCCAGGCGTGCTGCGTGCCCTTGAGCCGCTGCTGCGACGCCCAGGCCTGTTTGTATTTGGCACCAACGACTACTTTGCCCCCAGACCAGTCAATCCCTTCAAGTATCTGCTGGGCAAAAAGCGCAAGGTCAGCCGCGTGCCACTGCCCTGGCAAGGGATGCGGGCAGCCTTTGTGGAACACGGTTGGATGGACGCCAACCAAGCCCGCCACGAGTTCAAGGCCTCTGGGCTCAAGATCGCCGCAGCCGGGGTGGATGATCCCCACCACGACCTGGACGATTATGAGGAGATCGCTGGCCCACCCCACCCCGAGGCCGACCTCTCCTTAGCCTTGCTGCACGCTCCCGAACCCCGCGTGCTGGAGCGTTTTGAGGCCGACGGCTACATGCTCTCCTTATCCGGCCACACCCACGGCGGCCAGGTCTGCCTGCCCGGTGGGAAGGCATTGGTGACCAACTGCGGCATCGACCCGGAGCGCTGCAAGGGGCTGCACCGCTTTGGCAAGATGTTCATGCACGTCAGCAACGGCCTTGGCCAGTCCAAGTTCGCGCCCGTGCGCCTGTTTTGCAAGCCCTCTGCCACGCTGCTGCGCTTGGTGGAAAAGGTTTAGGCTTTTCCACGGGCGCACGCCCGCCCCAACAGCGTTTGAGCTGCGACCTGCCGTTTTGGAGTTCCAGGCACAGCTCACTATGCTGTTCTGGGTAGCACGCAGGTGTTATGCCGGGATATGGCGCAGCTTGGTAGCGCGCTTCGTTCGGGACGAAGAGGTCGCAGGTTCAAATCCTGTTATCCCGACCACCAACCGCAGATCAGAAAGACTATAACTTTCTGAGCTGCGGTTTTTCTTATCCCCTGCCCCAAACCAGGCCCGCTCAACCCGGCACGATAGGACGCGGCTACAAAAGTCGGCATAGAAAAAGCGCACCCGAAGGTGCGCTTGCTCATCAGCAGGCAGCGGCGGACAATCGTCAGCTCAGACGCCAGGTGCTAGGCCCTAGGCGCGGCCAGCGAACTCGCCTACCGTGTCGAGGCCGATGTCGGTGGCGTGCACGGGCAGCTTGTGCGGGCCGGCGCCGAAGTCGATCAGGCCTGCGTACCAGGCATCATCGGAGCACATGCCGTGGCCTGCGGTGGGGATCTTGGAATCGACGAACTTCACGCCGGTTTCCTGGGAGACGGTGCGCAGGGTGTTGCTCAGGCCGTTTTCATAATCGGCCATGGCCTGCAGGTACAAAGGCACGGTCTGGCCGGGGGCCACGCGGATCAGGCAGACATTGCCGTCGGGTGCGATGGTGGGGTAGTCCAGGATCTTGATCTGGGCGTTGGGTGCTACTTCCTTCACGCGGTTGACGGCATCACGCATGGCAACGTGGATGCGGGTGAAGATTTGCTCCAGGGATTCTTTGCCGTTGTAGGGGTAGGTGTCATTGGCACCTGCAAGCAGGCCAACCTGGGTGGTGTGGGGGCCGAGCTGGCCGGTGGCTGCTGCGTCGTTGATCAGGTCGATCACGTGGCGTCCGCCGGAGGCCAGGCTTGCACCTGCGCAGGTGAAGTTGGCGGTGGGCTGGCCTGCGCCGCGGCCGAAGGCGTCGGACATGCGGTTATCGGTGCCGCAGCCGAGTTGGTTTACAAATACGCCCTCGGGCAGTACCACGCTGGAGGGGTTGGCAATGACTTTGCCGGCAAAGAAGGACACTACGGAGGGGTTCGCGGGCACGGAATCACCGATGAGCACCGCGTTCGGCTCCGCTGCCGAGGCATTGGGGGCAAGCATAAGGCTGGCGCTGGCGGCGAGGGCAGCGATTGAGGCGATTACGCGGTTGCGCATGGGGGTCCTTTCTTCGGCGTGCAGACATAGTGTCTATCCGTCGTTATGATTTCGTTATTACAACGTAGCGGAACCTTTTGCCTAAAAACAACCGCACCAGCCTAAATCACACCAGTCACGCGCGTAACAATTGTCACATTGTTCGCTTTTCGACGTCCTCCGTGCCAGATTCCGGGACGATCTTCAAGCTCGCAGCCGCAGCCCCAATCAACGCAACCATCACTGCCAGCGGCGCCCACAAAGCCGCGCCGCCCACCTGATTGCCCACAGCACTCAAGGCCAAGGTGGGGTAATTCAGCGGCATCAACGCCGCTAGTGCCTCAAGGCCTGAGGCAATCGACTCGGTCGCTGCCTTATTCCACACCCAACCAACAACGCCCACCTGGGCAAGCAAACCAAAAAAGCTCAGCCCAAGGCCAATGCGAGGGCCAAGGATGCGCATCAAGGCCATCGTCATTGCTGCAGAAAGCGCTGCTGCCAGCACACCCACCACACCGGCGATCAGGGCGGCGCCTGCGCTCATGCCCACACCCAACACTCCAACGAGCACGGCAGCGAGCACACCGAGTGCTGCAATTGCTACGGCACTACCGCGCCAATCACGCACTCGCGTTGCAGCGGCCAACATGATCCCGGCTGCAATAAAGAAGGCATACAGCGGCGCAAGCGATTGGCTCACCCCTGCCTCTTCGGCCTCCTGCGTGCCAGGGCTTATAGCGGGCAGTGCCCGCTGCGCCGCGGTGAGCTTGGCGCTGGTGTCTTGAGCCATGGAATCAATCTTTTTCACGCCCTCATCTAATTGATCCACGCCACTGGTTGCTTCATCCACCCCACCGGATAGCTCATTGAGCCCGCTGGCTAAATCCTTCGAACCCTTCGTAGCACTATAGATGCCATCGTGATAGCCATAGCCTGGCACGGCAAGCTGATTGGCCACCTCGCGCGATCCATTACGCAACTCTTCTAACTGCGCCTTCGTGCCCTCATCTAAGGCGGCGGCCTCCACGCGCTCATGGAATTCCGCCAGGCGCTGCTTCATCTCCGCAGCGCGCGGATCCACGCTATTTTCCACATCGGCCTGGGCATCTTCAATAGCCGTTAAGATCTGCCCCCTGGCAGCTTCCAGGCCCACCATCTGATTCACCGCGGCCTCCACGCCATCGGCAACCTTGGTGGCACCATCGCCTAATTGGGCGGTGCCCGCCTGAAGCTCAGTCATGCCATTGGCAAGCTGCTGCGAGCCATCGCGTGCCTCATGCACGCCATCGCCTAGGGCCTGGGAGCCGGTTTTGAGCTTCTCGGTGCCGTCGACAAGCTGCTTGGTGCCACTTTTGAGCATCGAGGACTGGGCGTTGGCATTGCCCACCGCCCTGCGCACCTCGCTGAGATCGGGCATCGCCACCGCCGCGGGTGCTCCCTGAGACTGCTCAGTATTAGTCCAGGTGGATGCGATCTGGGTATCACTTGTTGCCGCCACGCCTACACCAGCAAGCAGGGGCACTGCCAAGAGAATGGAAGCGATCACACGCTTTCCGGTGGCCTCGGGCTTAGAAATGGGGCTCATGGTTTAACAAACCTAGCTTCTTACTGGGCGTTTGCGTTCGCGGCGCGCGCGTAACGCAGGTATTTTTGTAGGGCTTTCTACCTCTTTTGCCGTGTGAGATCCCCTATGCCCAACTGGTAGTGTTGAGGCGTTAGTTGTGCCCGATTGCCTTTTGTTTGCTTGTGATCCCACAAGATCCAACAGGCCACGAGTTCCTACCTCAATGGGTGTGAAACCACTGTGACCCTTTTGTATGTTCTAGCGCTAGCCGCGCTCGCGATCGCCGTTTCGCCACTTCTGGTCAAACTGATTGATCGCGCCGCCGGCTGGCCGCTTGCAGGCATCTTCCTTTTTGCAGCCGTGTTATTAATCCGGCAGCTCCCCGACATCTACGACGGCAAGGCGTTAAGCTACCAAGCCACCTGGGTGCCCGACCTGCTCGGCCCTGGCCTTGGGGTGAACTTCGCGCTCAAAGCCGATGCGCTCAGCGTCTTCTTCGCGCTGCTCGCGCTACTGATCGGTGCCGTGGTGTTTATCTATTCTTCGGCCTATTTATCGAAGAATAAGGGCAACACCAGCTTCTACACCATCATGACGGCCTTTACCGCCAGCATCTTGATGCTTGTGCTTGCCGACGACGCCTTCGTGCTCTTTATCGCCTGGGAGCTCGTCTCCTTGGCCTCATTCATGCTGATCGCACGTTCCGGCGGCACCGGCGGCGAGCTCGGCTCCCAGCGCACCTTGATCCTCACCTTCATCGGTGGACTGACCATGCTCAGCGCGCTGGCGATTGCCGCCACCCAAACCGGCACCACCAGCATCTCTGGGATCTTGGCCAGCGATGTCTGGGCCGAAAAACCAGGACTGAGCTCTACCATCGCGGTGCTCATCGCCGTATCGGCCTTTACCAAATCGGCCCAGTTCCCCTTCCATTTCTGGTTGCCAGAAGCCATGGCAGCAGCCACCCCGGTATCGGCATTCCTGCACGCCGCAGCCGTGGTCAAGGCCGGTATTTACCTGCTCATGCGCTTTAGCACCATCTTCCACGACAACGCCACGTGGAACTGGCTGCTGATTGTGGTGGGTATTGTCACCGCCGTGATGGCCTCACTGTTTGCCATCCAGAAATCGGACTTGAAAAAGCTCACCGCCTACTCCACCGTCTCGCACCTGGGCTGGATTGTTGCCACCATCGGCGTTGGCACCCCCTTGGCCTTGGCCGCAGCACTGGTGCACACCCTGGCGCACGCGATGTTCAAGTCCAGCTTGTTCATGCTCATTGGCGTGGTAGACCACCAAACCGGCACCCGCGATGCCTCGCGCCTTGGTTCCTCTTGGCGCCTGCTGCCCTTTACCTTCGGCTCGGTGTGCATCGCCGCAGCCTCCATGGCTGCCGTGCCGCCGACCCTTGGGTTTATCTCCAAAGAAGGCATGCTCGCCGCCTTTGAAGAAGCCCCCATCGGCAACGGGCCTGCCGCCATCTTGCTCATCGCCGCAGGCATTGGTGCACTGTTTACCTTCACCTATTCCGCGCGCATCGTCTGCGATGGCTTTATCGACGGCGACCGCGACATGTCGGAAACCAAAGAAGCCCCCATCTCCCTGTGGCTTCCAGCCGCAATTCCCGGCGTGCTTTCCTTGCCCATCGTGTTCTTCGTATCGGCCCTGGACAAGCCCATTAGCTCGGCAGTGGCCGCGGTATCTGAAGATCCCCACACCCACCTAGCGCTTTGGCACGGCTTCAACGTGCCGCTGGCGATCTCGATTGCCGTCACGGTGCTCGGTGTGGTTGGCATTGTGATGCGCAAGCAGATCTGGGCCGCACTCGATGGCCGCAAGCTGGCATGGCGCAGTGGCAATGAGCTGCTCAACACCGCCGTGCGTGGCCTAGCAGGCTATGGCAAGGCCGTGGGCAAGATGGCAGATTCTTTAAGCCCCACCCGCCACCTGGCCGCCATGTTTGTGCTCATCATTGCCCTCGGCGGCACGGTCGCTATCCGCACCCTTGTCAGCGGCGGTATCGACGGCGCTGCAATCGCCCCGCGCGTAGAGGGCATGGATCGCTGGAGCGATCTGGTGGCCCTGGGCATCGTGGCGCTAGCGCTGGTACTGCTCGTGCGCACCTCCTCCAGGCTGACTGGCGTGGTGCTGCTCGGCGTCGCCGGCATGGGTGTGACCTTCCAAATGCTCACACTCGGCGCACCCGATGTGGCACTCACGCAGTTGCTGGTAGAAGCACTCACCGTGGTGATCATGATGCTGGTGGTTCGCCAGCAGCCAGAAACCTTCCACCCCACCAAGCCCAAGCGCCGCATCGGCGCCGGAGTAATGGCAGTGCTGGTTGGTCTGGTCACCTTCGGCGCGGCCTACGGCCTGCTTGGTAGGCGCGAACGCACCGAGCTTTCGCTGTGGTACTTAAATAACGGCCCAGAGATCACCGGTGGCGACAACATTGTCAACACCATCCTGGTGGAATTCCGTGCCTTCGATACCTTGGGCGAGCTCACTGTGTTGGGCATGGCTGCCGTGGTCATCGCCGCAGTAGTGACCTCCATGCCGCGCTACCCCTTCCAACGTGGCACCCACCCCACTCCCTTCGGGCGTGCACGCATCAATGCCATCCCCGCGCAGCAACTGCTTCGCTTCCTCATTCCTGCCCTCGCAGTAGTGAGCTTCCTGGTATTCATGCGCGGCCACAACAGCCCAGGCGGTGGCTTCATTGCCGCGCTGATCTTCGGTGGCGCGCTGATGATCTCCTACATTTCCTTCCCGCGCGACCAGCGCATCGTGGATGTGTACACCCCCGCCAAACTCACCGGCGTTGGTGTGTTGCTGGCGCTGCTTTCAGGCTTTATTGGCCTGATCAAGGGCTCGTTCCTCTATGCACTGCATGGACACTTCGCCGGGAATCACTGGACCACCTCGATGATCTTCGACGTGGGCGTGTACCTGGCGGTGATGGGCATGCTCAGCATGGCCATCAACGTGTTGGGCAGCTACCTGCGCCCAGGCATGAGCCGCAAGCAATTGACGTTTACAAAAGACAACTCGCCGCTGCAAGCCGCACCGGAAGTCAGTGCCCGCGAGGACGACGACCCGAACTTCCCAGACGGCAAGCCCTTTGAACATCAAACGGCCACCCGTCCAAAGCGCGGGGAACGCAGAAAGGCCCAAACCATCAAGCAAATCCAGAAGGAGCAAGCACAATGATCCTGGCTTTGACCATTGCGCTGCTAGCCGCCGGTGGCACATACCTGGTGCTGCAGCGCGGCATGTTGCGACTGGTAATTGGCATGACGCTAATTAGCCACGCCGTAAACCTGCTCATCCTGGCAACCGGTGTGCCCAAGTGGCGCGGCGAGGCATTCCCCAACATCACCGATCTTGCCGATGCCGCCGATCCGCTACCCCAAGCATTCGTGCTCACGGCCATCGTGATCGCGATGGCTACCACCACGTATATGCTCACCCTCTCCGGGCTTGGCCGCTCCGATGACACCCTGGCCGAAGAAGTAGCCGATGAAGATTCGCCGCTACAGACCCTGGGCAGGTCCATCTCCAGCGCCGAGGTTGCAGAAAACCTCGACCACAACGCCAAGCGCATGCAATCGCGCTCTGAGGAGGCGAAGCACTAATGGATTATGTTCTTCCCCTCTTCGTGGGCCTGCCGCTGGTGGCAGTGGCGCTCACTACCTTGGCTCCCTGGCGGGCATTCCGCGATATCACCGCGCTTGTCACCCCAGTGCTCACCGGCCTGGCCGCGGCCTGGCTCTTTGCCTACACCGCCGCCAATGGCACCCAGGCGCACTCCATCGGCCTCTACATCGGTGGCGTGGCCATCCCCTTTGCCGCCGATCAATTCAGCGCCGTGATGATGGTGACCACCTCCATCGTGGCCTTTGCCTCTAACTGGTTTGCCATCGTGGTGGGCGAAACGCGCGCCCGCTACTACGCGCCCCTTTCACTCATGCTCCTCAGCGGTGTGATGGGCGCACTAATGACGGCCGACCTATTTAACTTCTTCGTGTTTATCGAGGTCATGCTCATGCCCTCCTATGGTCTGCTGGCCATGACGGGCACCTGGGCAAGGCTTTCAGCCGGGCGCACCTTCGTGCTGGTGAACCTGGCCACCTCCACCGTGCTGCTCGCCGGTGTGGCGCTGCTCTACGGTGTAAGCGGCACCGTAAACATTGCAGCCCTCTCCGGTGCTGCCGCGGGCAATGGCCCGATCACCGTGGCCATGGGCGTGATCATCATTGCCCTGGCCGTGAAGGCAGGCATTTTCCCCGTCCACACCTGGCTGCCGCGCTCCTACCCCTCCACTTCCGCCTCGGTGATGGGCCTGTTTTCTGGCCTGCACACCAAGGTGGCGGTGTACATGATCTTCCGTATCTACGTGGTGATCTTTGATCTCGAAGCCCGCTGGATGTGGCTGATTATTGTGATCTGCTCGCTTTCGATGCTGGTGGGCGCCTACGCCGGCTTGGCAGAAAACTCCATGCGCCGCGTGATCTCCTATCAGATGGTCAACGGCATGCCCTTCATCTTGGTCATGCTCGCCTTCGCCACCGGCCACGAGCCAGCAGCCCTAGCCGCCGGCATCCTCTACATGCTGCACCACATGATCACGGTGGGTTCGCTCATCTTGGCCACCGGTGCAGTGGAAGAAACCTATGGCACCGACCTGATTTCCAAGCTCCACGGTCTCGCACACCGCGACCCTTGGGTAGCAGCGGTCTTTGCCGCAGGCGCGTTCTCCGTGGTGGGCTTCCCCCCATTTTCTGGACTCTGGGGCAAAGTGGCCCTCGTTGTGGCCGCCGCCCAGCCTGGCGATATCGCCTCCTGGATCGTGATCGCCGTGATCGTTGTGGCAAGCTTCGGCGCCTTCCTTTCCATGATGCGCCTGTGGCGCGAAACCTTCTGGGGCCAGCCGCTGAATAAGGAGCGCTACCCCGATGGATTGAAGGTTCGTTGGCGCAGGCTCGCCCCGAGTGCCGTGCTCATCGTCATTTCCTTTGGCATGTTCCTTGGCGCAGGCCCGATGTTCGAGCTCACCAACCAGGCGGCCGAGGGGCTTCTCGACGTCCCCGCCTACCAACAAGCCGTCCTCGGAGACGAAGCAGTGGGCTTGCCCTTAGACGTCCAGGCCAATGCCGCAAGCGAGCTAGGAGGCAAATAAATGCACGCCATTAAGTATGTGTTCTGGCTGGTCTGGCAGATCGTTTTAGCTGCTAACACCGTGCTAGTAGATACGCTCAAAGGCAACAAGGGCATCGACCCCATCGTCGTGCACTACCCCCTGCGCCTGAGCAAAGACTGGCAAATCACCGCCTTCGCCGTGTCCATCACCATGACACCCGGCACCATGAGCATTGGCTTGAGAGAAGACCACACCCTGCTGGTACACGCCGTGTACGGCTCCGACCCGCAAGCGGTGCTCGAAGATCTCGCCCACATGGAAGCCACCATGGCGCCAAGTGTTCGCTCCATTGCCCACAACCTCGAAGCGGCAAAGATCGAACAACCGGCACCCGTGCCCGAGCGAAAGGAAACACCCTAAGCATGTTTCTCACCGTGATCTACATAGCGATGGGCGTATTAGGAATCTGCGCGCTCGCAGCACTCGCACTGATCCTGCGCAGCAAAGATGCCTTCAGCCGCGCCGTGGTAAGCGACCTCGTCTTCTACACGCTCATCGGCCTCTACGTGCTGTGGTCTATGACCCACGACACCCAGATCGCCTACGATGTGCTGCTGCTCGTAGCCATCATCGGCGGCGTGCTGCCCACCATGTCGGCCGCACGCATCATCTCGAAGGGACGCCGCTAATGTTCGATATTGTTGCCGCCGCCATCGTGATCATCGCCTGCATCGTCATCGCCTTGACCACCCTGGCCGTCTGGCGCGCCCCAGACCCACTCACCCGCGCCAACGTACTTAGCACCAACACCAGCCTCGCGCTGCCACTGTTGATCATTGCCAAACTCATCCACGACATCGGCGCAGGCACCTTCCTGATCAGCGACCT
This sequence comes from Corynebacterium pseudopelargi, assembly GCF_003814005.1. Taxonomy (NCBI): domain Bacteria; kingdom Bacillati; phylum Actinomycetota; class Actinomycetes; order Mycobacteriales; family Corynebacteriaceae; genus Corynebacterium; species Corynebacterium pseudopelargi. The sequence goes on from NZ_CP033898.1 coordinate 2,195,030, forward strand.
CATCGTCGCAGCCCTCGCCATCACCGGCCTGCTGGTAGTCCTCGCCATCGGCTCCTTCGTCATGGGTCGATCGCTTTACGAGGTCGCCCGAGAAGACGCCGAACGCGAATAACGCCACTGCTCAAACAGCACGCCCCCATCTTCAAGGGCGTGCTTTTTGCATTCCTGCTGCCCCGCCAACGCAGCCACGTACCCAACAGGTGCCGCAATATCGCACACCCACCGCGCAGCAGGACACTTCACCTGCGCTTCATGGCGCGCCCAACCATCAGGACAAGGCAAACGCTGCACATCCACCCCCACCGGAGCATCACCTACAGCCACAAACACCCACTGGCCCGAATGGGCGATGGAGACGAAACCAGTATTGGTTTGGACAGGCCCGTGGCCTTCGCCCCCGCACTCCGGACACACCTGCTCTTCTAGATATATATCTAGAAGAGGCAGTAGGGCGTGGCCGAGCAAACGCCTGGCCCTGTCAGCCGGCTGCACAAACTGCTCAAGTTGTGCTCGATCCTTGGCGCTGAGCAGTTCCTCGAGGTCTGCACCGGCGACGCTGAGGGGGATTTGATACACCACGATTCCTACCTCGCGATTCATAATGGATAGGATACCCTTAACTCTTTTAGGCGTCCCTACGTTGAGGTAACCCCATGAATCTCGCCCGTGCGCTCCTTCACCCCTCAGATGCACCCGCGCTGCGAAGCGAAGCCACCACGCTAAGCCATGCTCAGCTCAAAGAGGCAGTGTCTGTCTGCGCCGCCACCCTCGCGGCCTCGCAACGAATGCTGATCCAGGTGCCTTTTGAGCGCAGCATTGACGCAATCATCGGCTACCTTGCTGTGCTTGAAGCAGGCCATGTGGCCTTGGTGGCTGGCGATCAGGCAGCAAAGCCCTATAAGCCCAATGCGCGCATGGATGGCCAAACCATGGTCACTTTGCACCGTGACCCCATCGAGCTGCACCCCGATCTTGCCGTGCTGCTGAGCACCTCCGGCTCCACGGGATCAAGCAAATTGGTGCGCCTTTCGGCCGAGAATCTGCACTCTAATGCCGATGCCATCATCTATGGCTTGGGCCTTGAGGCCTCCGATGTGGGCGCTACGTTATTGCCGCTGCACTATTCCTTTGGTCTTTCGGTGCTGCATACGCACCTGCTTGCTGGCGGCTGCCTTGCTGTGGGCGAATGGAGCATGACTGACCCAGACTTGCACCAGAAGTTGAGCAAGTTCCAAGTGAGCAATATTGGCGTGGTGCCCCACATGCTCGAGCTGGCCCAAACCACACCTACTTTTGATCCGGCCCCTGCTTCGCTGCGCCTGGTGTATCAGGCCGGCGGCAAACTGGATGCCCATTTGGCCAAGCAGTGGTCCAAGCGCTTGGGCGCACAGGGCATTGCGTTTTCCATGATGTACGGGCAAACAGAGGCGAGTGCGCGGATGACGATTACGCGGCCGTCGACAAGCTTGGAGCACCCAGATGCCGTGGGTGAAGTAATCCGCGGCTCTCAGATGCGCGTGGATCACGGCGAGCTGGTCTTTAGCGGGCCTGGGGTAATGATGGGCTATGCCATGCACCAAGACGACCTCGCTTTGGGGCGCATGATCAATGAACTGCGCACCGGCGATCTCGGCAGCGTGGAAGAAGGCATCGTGCGCATCCACGGGCGCAGCAGCGACTTTCTTAAAATCGCCGGGCTGCGCATCGCACTGCCAGAAATCCAATCGCAATTAAGCAAACAACACATCCACGCCATCGTCACCGGCGACGACACAGCCGTGCGCGTGCTCGCCACCCAAAGCACCGCACCCAACACCACCGAACTCATCGCCGCCACCGGCCTCGATGGATCCCATGTGCGAGTCGCCACCACCAAAACACTGCCACTTTTGCCCAATGGCAAACCCGATAAAAGGCGGGCGAAGCAGATGGTGGATGAGCAGTGGGCTGGCTCTGGAACATTGCCAAAACTCGCCCATCTTCTAGGTATATATCTAGAAGAGGTGGATGTGTCGAAGTCCTTCGTGCACAACGGCGGCACCAGCCTCAACCACGTCGCCGCCGCCGCCCTGCTTGGCCGCCATCATCATTTGCCGCCGAATTGGCAGCATGTGCCTTTGGAGCAGATTTTGGCTACGCGGAGTTCGTCGATGGTGCGTGCTGATACGCCGATGGTGTTGCGTGCTGTGGCGGCGTTGACGATTGTGTTGAATCATGCGAATTTGGCGCGTGTGTTGGGTGGGGCGCATACCTTGTTGTTGGTGGCGGGGTATCAGTTGGCTGCGTTTGCGTTTGCGTTGCCTTCGGCGCGTGATCGTGTGCGTCGGGTGGCGCTGACGTGTGCTGCGGTGGCGATTCCTACTTCTGTGATTTCTTTGGTGGGTGTGCTGATTACGGGCACTTATGGCTGGTCCAATGTGTTGTTGATTGAGTGGTTGTGGGAGAGCCAGGGCTCTACGTGGCTGTTTTGGTTTATTGAGACCTACCTGCTTGGCATGGTGGTGCTTACGGCTTTGTCTTGTGTGCCGGGTGTGTGGCGTGTGTATGCCCGCGATGGTTTTGCTGGTGCGTTGCTGTTGTTTGGTTTGTTGCTGCTGCCTCGTTATGCGGTGGAGATTTTCGATCCTTCGCATTTGCGCCATGGGCCTTTGGGGGCGATGTGGCTGTTGGCTGCGGGTGTGTTGGTGCGTAATGCGCAGCAGCAGGCGCAGAAGATTGTGGCGTGGATGCTGACTGCTGTGGCGTCGTGGGGGATGTTTGCAACGTTGTGGCAGTGGGCGTATGTGCTCATTGGTGCGGCACTGTTGTTGTGGGTGCCGCAGATTCCTTTGCCGCGTTGGGCATTAAGGCCGGTGGGCTTGTTGGCTGCTGCGTCGCTGTATTGCTATATCTTGCAGTTCGATATTCTTGCCCGCATTGCTAATCCTTGGGTGGGCGTGGTGGCGTCCTTGGCTGCCGGTATTGCTTGCTGGGCGTTGGTGCAGTTGTTGGTGGTTCGTCGTTTGTGGCCGTGGTTAACGCGTCGTTTGCGCGGTGCTGATCGGCTCCATGTGGACGATGTCGCTGGCCAGGGCTTGGGCGTCGGCGCTGTCGTGGGTGACAAGCACGCTGGTCACGCCGGCGCGTTCAAGTAGTTCTCGGACTTCGTGGCGTACTTGTTCGCGCAGGTTGGCGTCGAGGTTGGAGAAGGGTTCGTCAAGCAGGAGCACTTTGGGCCTGGGGGCAAGGGCGCGGGCAAGTGCTACGCGTTGTTGTTGGCCGCCGGAAAGTTGGTGTGGGTAGCGCGAGTGAAGTTCGCTTAAGCCCACCATGTCGAGCGTTTCGGCTACGCGCTGTTTGCGCTGCTCACGGCTCATGCCGCGCAGTCCATATTCCACGTTGCGCTGCACCGTCATGTGCGGAAAGAGCGCATAATCTTGAAACACCAGGCCAATCCCGCGGGCTTCTGGGGCTTGGAAGCTTGTCGACGAAGCCACGCACGCATCCCCAATGCGCACCTCGCCAGAGGCTGGGCGTTCGAGGCCTGCGATGAGCCTGAGCACCGTGGTTTTTGCGCAACCGGATGGCCCAAGCAGTGCGGTGCAGCTTCCGGGGGCTACTCTCAAGTTGAAGTGCGCCAGTTGGTCGTCTTTGGCGTGGGGGTAGCGGAACGTGACGTCGACAAGCTGGATGCTAGACATGTGGGTTCTCCTGGGATTGGCGTGCCACGATCAAGGCGATGGGGATCATGGCAATACCGATAATGAGCAGGCTTGAAAGCGAAGACTCAGGGATCATCTCATCGTTGGCGTATTCGAATACGCGCGTGGATAAGGTGGCGAAGTTGAAGGGGCGCAGGATCAACACGATGGGAAGTTCCTTCATCATGTCGATAAACGCCAGGAGGAAGGCGCCGATTAGCGCCGAGCGGATCATCGGCACGTCCACGGTGGCCGTGGCCCTCAGTGGCCCCGCACCTAGAAGGCGTGCGGATTCGTGAGCGCGGATGCCCACGCGCTCAAAACCAGACTCCACCGATTGCATACTCACCGCCAGGTAGCGAATGAGGTAGGCCACCACGATGATCGCGGGCGTGGCGGTCAGCGCAGTGCCGATGCGGGTATCGAGCCACACTCCCACCGACAAGATGGCCAGGGCAATCACCGTGGAAGGCACCGAGTAGCCCATCACGGTGATGCGCGCGAAGGTTTTGGTCACAGCACTTGGCCACAGCCTTTGGGTTTGGGCCACGATCAAAGCGCAGATGGTGGTGGCAAGCGCACCGGCCAGCGCCACGGACACGGATGTGCCGAGGGTGGCAAGCAGGCCATCGAAGCGGATATTGGGCATAGACACAATGGCCCAGTAGATCATCTGGATCATGGGGATCAGCAGCGCAAAGGCCAAAACCGACCACGCTGCAAGGGGGACCAATACGCGCGCTAGGCCGCGTAATTGCATGCGCTGCATCGGCCGTGCGCGAACCCCCACCGAGGCCGAGCGCGGGCCGCGCAGTGCTTTTTCTCCAGCAGAAAGCAGGGTGACCACCAGCAGCAAGATGGCGGCGAGCTTTAAGGCCGCCGTCATATCTCCAAGGCCGAGCCAACTTTTGAAGATGGCGGTGGTAAATACTTCTAGGCCAAAGTAGGAGGCCAGGCCATAATCGGAGAGCACCTCGAAGGCCACCAGCGTGGCACCAGCTACCACGGCGTTGCGGGTAAGCGGCAGGATCACCGTGAAGTAGGCGCGCATCGGGCTTGCCCCAGACACGCGGGCGGCCTCAAGCAGGTGGCCTACTTCGCGGGATAAAAAGGCGCGAAGCACTAAGAAGATGTAGGGGTATAAAAACAGCGTGAACATCAGCACCGCGCCAAAAGGCGTGAGCAGATCAAAGCTGCCTGGTTTAAGCTCCACCCCAAGATTGCGCAGGCCCACCTGGATCCAGCCGGTGTAGCCGGTCATGGCCACGTAGGTATAGCCGCCGATATAGGGCGGGATGGCAAGCGGTAGTACTAGGCCCAAAGAGAGCAGGCGCCTGCCTGGGAACTCATAGGCTGTGACCCACCACGCTAAGGCGGAGGCCACGATCACGCTCAAGATCACCACGGCGAATACCAGCTTGAAGGTGCCCCAAATATAGCCTGCGAGCAGGTTATCTACGATGTGGTGCCAGGCATCGCTGGCTGGGGCAAAAAGCCCGGCGAGGATGCCGAGCAGTGGGGTAAGCATGAGTAAGACCACGATCGCAGTGATCGTGGTCCAGACGCGACGAGAAGTGATCAAAATTGCGCGATTCTTCCAAAGGTTTGTGGCGGTTGTAGTGAGTGCAGTTTACTTCCAGCCGACCTCGTCGAAGATCTTGGTGGCATCATCGCGGTACTTGCCAAGCTCTTCATAATCCACCTTTTGCTTGGTGAATTCGCCCCAAGACTTCTGCACCTCAGGCAGCGGGGCCTTGGGGTTGAGCGGGAACTCGCCGTTTTCTTGGGCATAGAGTTCCTGAATCTTCTCGCTAGAGAGGAATTCCAGCAGCTTGATGGCGTTTTCCTTGTGCTTTGCACCCTTGAGCATGGCACCGTAGGAGATGTTGAGGTGGGTGTTCTCGGGGAAGATCAGGCCGACCTTTTCAGCCACCTTGGCCTCGTTGGGGTCCGAGGACTTTGCCATGCGAGCCCAGTAGTAGGAGTTCATGATGGCCAGATCGCCCTCGCCTGCGGCAACAGCCTTGGCTTGGTCAATGTCGTTGCCCTTGGGCTCGCGGGCGAAGTTATCTACTACGCCTTGTGCCCACTGCTTGGCGGAATCTTCACCATCGACCTCGATAAACGAGGCCAGCAGCGCCTGGTTATAGGAAGAGCTGGAGGGGCGAACCAGGATCTGATCCTTCCACTCAGGCTTGGTGATGTCCTCATAAGTCTTGATCTTCTCCGGGTCCACGTGATCCTTGTTATACGCAATCACGCGGGCACGAGAAGTAATACCCATCCAATAATCGCCACGGAACTGTTCGGGGATATTGGACTCGATGGTGTCGCTCATGGCGTCTTCCAACGCGTCCGCCTCGTGCAGCGGATACAGCGACTCGGCACCGACGGTGAGCAGCACGTCTGCCTGGGGCTTATTCTTTTCGCGGGTGATGCGCTCTACCAGCTCATCGCCTTTGCCCTCGACCACGTTGAGCTTGAGGCCAGTTTCTTCTTCGAACATCTTGTACACCTCTTTATCCACGTCATAGTGGCGAGAGGAATACACATTGACTACGTCATCGGACTTCTGATCAAAGCCTTCTTCCCCGCTCGAGCAAGCGGTGAGGGTGAGGGCAGCAGCTAGGCCGGCGGCAATGAGGCGGCGCATTTCGCTCCTTCTAGATATTTCGAGATTAACTTAGGCTACGATTAGCAAACCTACACCAAAATATAAGGCTTGCCTAGCCGCTTTTAGCTTTTCGACGCCCCCGCACACAACCCATCTGCCCGCATACAGAACCCTCTGCCAGCAACCTTGAAGCCTTAGAGATTGAGCGCATCTAAAAGATCATCAAAGGCCGGGCCTACCTGGGTGCGCCAGAGGGTGTGGGCGCGCGCATCGGCCCTTCCCGGGCCACCATTAATAACGGCCACTTCCTTGCCCTGCTTGAGGGCATCGAGCACGAAGCGATACCCACTCATCACCGCCAAAGATGATCCGGCGACCAACACGGATGAGGACTGTTCCAGCAAAGCGGAGGCGCGCTCGCGGCGGCTTTTGGGCACCGGCTCGCCAAAATAGACCACGTCTGGTTTGAGCAGCTTGGAGCCGCATACCTGGCAACCCACCAGCTGAAAACCCGCCACCTGCTTGGCGCTGAGCGTGACATCGCCATCGGGATTCACCATGGCCGGATCGAGCTCAATCTGCGCTAAATAGTTGGGGTTTGCTGCCTGGATGCGCTGATCGAGCTGGTGGCGATCCTCCTTTGCCCCGCAGCTTAGGCACACCACGCGGGCTAAATCGCCGTGCAGGGCAATCAGGCTGCTGCTCCCGGCTGCACGGTGCAGGCCATCGACGTTTTGGGTGAGCACACCTGAGACAAAGCCCGCGCGTTCGAGCTCTACGAGGGCAAAGTGTGTGCGATTCGGTGCTGCTTGATCCAGGTGGCGCCAGCCCACAAAGCTGCGTGCCCAATAGCGTTGCAGGGCTGCTGCATCGTGACGAAACTCCTGGTACGTCATGGGACGATGCCGGGACAAGGAACCTCGCGGCCCGCGATAATCGGGAATACCCGATTCGGTGCTCACGCCCGCGCCGGTGATCACCATGACCCGGCCTTGGCGCAGTTGATAGCTGATGCGCTCTAGGGCCTGCGGCGCTGGGGTGGGCTGGGCAGTTTCTTCTACCACGCGCGCAATGGAGCGCAGCGCAGAATCGTGCGCCATTTGGATGGCAGGATCAAAAGCTGAGGTGGGCTGCACATGCACGAGCGTACCGTTAAAGCGAATAAGCCCCGCAGCGATGAGCTTGCGGGGCTTAGGCGTTGGGGCGGTGCTTACTTCTTGGAAGCGAACACGCGCTTGACTTCGGCGCCGAGGTGTTCATCCACCTGGCTCCAGTACCAGTAGCAGCGCTCCTCCGTTTCGGGGGACACGCCCTGCATGGCATTGGTGATGTTTTCTACCAGGTGCTCGCGCTGAGTTTCGTCGAGTACCTCGCGGTAGAGGATGCCGGGCTGGATAAAGTCGTCATCTTCTGGGTGCTGCACATAGGCTGCGCGCACCAGGTCCGTGCCGTGAGGATCCGGGTTCACGTAGAGGTCGCCGGCCTGGCCGAAGGTCTCGCCAGAGTTCGAAGTCTGGCCATCGTCGAGGTAGCCTGCGCCCTTTGCAAAGCGGTTGGGGCTATAGGTAGGAGCATCGGCCGGGTTGAACTCATAGGCCATGTGCCCTTCGTGGCTATAGGTATTGACCGGGTTCACGGGGCGGTTGATTGGCAGTTGCTGATAGTTCGAGCCAATGCGTGCGCGCTGGGCATCAGCATAGGCAAAGGCGCGAGCCATGAGCATGCGGTCGGGTGAAAGGCCAACGCCTGGCACCAGGTTTGCCGGGTCAAGGGCAAGCTGCTCAATTTGGGCGAAGAAGTTCTTCGGGTTGCGGTTCAAGATGAAGTAGCCGACGTCGATAAGCGGATAATCCTTCTGCGACCAAGTCTTGGTCAGATCGAAGGGGTTCCAGCGGTAGTTATCGGCCTCGTCGTGGGGCATGATCTGCACCTTGACGTCCCAGATGGGGTAATCGCCGCGCTCGATGGCGTTAAAGAGGTCCTCGCGGTGGTAGTCGGCATTCTTGCCGGCCATCTCCTCGGCCTCGGCATCGGTGAAGCAATCCCAGCCCTGGCGGGACTTGAAGTGGTACTTGATCCACACCGGGGTGCCTTCCTCGTTGATCCACTGGAAGGTGTGGGAGCCAAAGCCATCCTGGTGGCGGGAAGTCTTAGGAGTGCCGCGGTCGGTCATCAGATACGTCACCTGGTGCGCGGACTCTGGGGTGCGGGTCCAGAAATCCCACTGCATATCTGCATCGCGCAGACCATTGGCACCCAGGCGCTTCTGGGAGTGGATGAAGTCGGGGAACTTGATGCCGTCGCGGAGGAAGAAGGTGGGGGTGTTATTGCCCACGATGTCGTAATTGCCGTCTTCCGTCCAGAAACGAAGCGCGAAGCCGTGGACGTCGCGCCAAGTATCCGGGGAGCCCTGCTCGCCAGCCACGGTGGAAAAGCGCACGGCCATGGGAGTAACGGTGCCCTTTTGGAAGAGCTTGGCCTTGGTGTACTGGGAGACGTCTTCGGTGATGTGCAGCTCACCAAAAGCGCCGTGGCCCTTGGCGTGGGGGTTGCGCTCCGGCACGCGCTCGCGGTTGAAGTGCGCCAGTTTTTCAATCAGGTGCAGATCATTGAGCACGTTGGGGCCTTGAGCGCCAGCGGTGATGGACACATTTTCGCTGGGTACGGGCTGGCCACCTGCGCGGGTGGTGTGGTCTGCGTTTCCGGTGCGCTCGCCCTGGTTCAAGATTTGATCGGCGGCGGATTGTTCGTTCTGAGACATCAGCGTTGCCCTCCTAAGGGTTTTCCTATTGATGTGCGTTAATTAATAACCTACACCTAGTCACCTCAGGCTTCAAGCGCGATGCGGGCATTCACATGGAATTCCTAGGCAATACAGAGCTTTTTATGCCCTAAAAGCGCGTCCCCGCTGGGCAACTTCGCTGTGCAACCTCACTGCGCACCCCACTGTGTGCACCCCCGGCGAAAACTCAATCGGAAGTTTGACTGCTAAACTCACACACACCATGGATGCTCAGCAGCAACATAACGACGAAGCCGTCACGGCCCTGGCCTTAAAGGCAGGCCGTGGCGATCGCGCTGCGCTTACCGAGTTCATCCGTGCCACCCAAGGCGATGTATGGCGCCTGCTCGCCCACCTTGGCGGCACCGCCATTGCCGACGACCTCACCCAAGAGACTTACCTGCGAGTAATGAAAGCGCTGCCGCGCTTTGCCGCGCGGTCTTCTGCCAGAACGTGGCTGCTTTCACTTGCCCGCCGGGTGTGGGTAGACAATATCCGCCACGACATGGCCCGCCCGCGCAAATCCACCGCCGAGGTAGAAGACCTCCAACGCAGCACCTCTTTGGAATCCAAATGGTCCGAGTGGGTAGATGTGCGCATGCTCATTGATAATCTGCCCGAGCAGCAGCGCGAGGCGCTGATCCTTACCCAGGTCTTGGGTTATACCTATGAAGAGGCAGCCAAGATCGCCGATGTTCGTGTTGGCACCATTCGCAGCCGCGTGGCGAGGGCCCGCAAGGAGCTCATCGAGGCGCACGGAAGCAGCCAGCAGCAGGCCTCATTTGGCGCCTAGGTCCGATCGATAGGGCGTTTCTTCGCGTTACACGCTACCCCCGCTTGCTACCCCCGCTTCAACGGGCGCTTTTATTCGCTTTGTCTTAGATTCCGCACCAGCGCCGCGTGCGCGCTATGCGACAGCGCCGGATTCAGTGCCATCGATCACAATCATTTCTTTGCGCTACTGAAAACGTATATTTGCCAAGCTCATCCGAAAGTTCGAGCCTTGCGAACATGTCACGCAAAATATTTTTGTAGCAGAATGAGCATATTTTTAATATGGTCTCAAAGTTATTGCATAAAAGTGGCTCCGTCTCGGCATAAAATCATTGGCCGAGACGGAGCTTCACTTAGCAAAACAGCGCGCGGTGTAAAGTTCACCTGGAGTTCAATTATGGCCTTTACCTGCACAAATACATCTCGCTTGAGAAAAAGTGGCGCCAAATCTTGGCAAGTGGCTTGTTTTTTACTCCAAGGCCTATTGCGTTAAAAAAATGGCGATTTTATAATCAAGCCCACGTCATCCTGAATTCCAATTCCATTCCACAGGAGACGTAAGTTCATCCCACTCATCTCACATAAGGAGAGATTCATGAAGATCCGCAAGATTGCGAGCGCCGCACTCCTTTCCATCGCTGTTTCCGTTGCCGGTGCTGGCCTTGCCAACGCAGACGAAGTGGCTCCGGTAGAAGCCACCGACACCGCCGTCACCGCCGAGGTCGAGGCCCCGGCTGCCGAGGCCCCAGCCGCTGAGGCTGAGCCCGCCGAGGAAGCACCTGCCCAAGAGCAGCCTGCCGCCCCGGCTGAAAAGCCCGAGTTCTCCTCCTCCGACAAGGCAAACGCCTTCTCTTCCGAGATCACTCCCGACAACGTCACCAGTGTATTCGGCAAGGTCGTTGATCTCGTTTCGGCAATCCTCGGTTTTGTGGCAAAGGTCGCATAAAACACTCGTTTTCTTCACTAGCACCTAGGAGACACGCTCATGGGAGCAACTGAATACCCAATGGAAAATGTGCCTTTGGATCCCGCGCACGACCCCATCCCGGTAACCCACTGGTTCCAGGAAATCGGGCCGCACCTCCTCGACGCAATCCAGGCAATGCTCGGCTTCGCCACCGGCGTGGTCTAAACACAAGGAGCGTTTCTCACATGAAGGCCAAATCTCTCATCGCTGCCGGAGCAATGGCGGCAACAATGGCCCTGGGAGCACAGGCGGCTGTGGCTGCGCCTTTTGATCCGCTGACTTCCTCCACCGATGGCCGCCCTTGGTGGGATCCCACCAAGGTCATCGAAGTGCCCGTCAACCCGGACCGTGCCGAAGGCCACGTGGATAGCGTGAAGTTCACGGACCCTCAAGGTTCCCACACCGTACACATGGTGCCCAATGCACCAACCCAAGCCGTAGTGCAGGCAGAAGCCTCCGGATTTACCCCCGGGCTCTACTACACCGTCCGCGTGACCCTGCGTGAAGCAGGCACCGGCGCCGACTGGGGTGTGTACACCTGGCTTACCTATAAGGCCACCGACGAAGGCAAACTCCACATCAAGCTCAACACCTATATCCCTTCCCGAGCGCAGTCTGGGGAAAAGGTGGTAGCAGTACCCACGGTGTATAACGCCAATGATGTGCGCCAAGATGGTCGGCCAAACAAGCAAGACCCCAAGTGCGTGTTGGAATGCAAGCGAGTTCCTCCGCTTGCCGCTTGGACCAACTACAACGATCCCCAAGCAACGATCACCATCGGCTAGCGGGACAATCCCCTCAACTAGAAAGGACCTCGCATGGAGGTAGGACCTGCACCATTTCCCGGTTACTTCGACCAGGATGCAGCACAATTCGCTGTGGCCATTGTCAAGGTCATCCTTGGCAGCATCGGCCAAATTCACGGCGTGATGTAACACGCCCCCGCGTGAGATTCACGCAAAACACACTGTAGACACACCAAAGCGCTCCCCGATTCTTCGGGGAGCGCTTTGATTATTCGCTCTTAGACCAGAAGCTCTGCAATCTGGATGGTGTTCAAGGCGGCACCCTTGCGCAGGTTATCGCCTGCCACCACGAGCACCAGGCCGCGGTTATCGTCTACCGACTGGTCCTGGCGGATGCGTCCCACCAGCGAAGGATCAATGCCAGCGGCATCGAGCGGCGTTGGGACGTCGACAAGCTTGACACCCTCGGCATGCGCAAGGATTTCCTCGGCACGCTCAGGGGTAATGGCGCGGTCGAACTCGGCGTGGATGGTAAGCGTGTGGCCAGTAAAGACGGGGATGCGCACGCAGGTGCCGGCGACTTTGAGCTCGGGGATGCCCAAGATCTTGCGCGACTCATTGCGCAGCTTCTGCTCCTCGTCGGTTTCCTTGGAGCCATCATCTACCAAATTGCCGGCAAAAGGCAGGGCGTTAAACGCGATCGGCTTGACGTAGGGGCCTAGATCTTCAGTCTCAAGCACCGAACCATCGTGGGTGAGCTCCACATCGCGATCGCCGATCTCTGCGGTTTGCTTCGCCAGCGTCTCCACACCGGCCAAGCCAGAACCAGACACGGCCTGGTAGGAGGAAACGTGCAAGCGCACCAGCCCGGCCTCATCGTGCAGGGGCTTGAGCACCGGCATCGCCGCCATAGTGGTGCAGTTGGGGTTAGCGATGATGCCCTTGTGCAGATCGCGGACCTGCTCAGGATTGACCTCGGATACCACCAAAGGCACCTCATCATCCTTGCGCCATGCAGAGGAGTTATCCACCACGGTGGCGCCTGCCTCGGCAAAGACCGGAGCCCACTGCTTGGAGGTAGAGCCACCGGCAGAAAACAGCGCAATGTCGATGCCGCGGAGGCTTTCAACGTCTTGTTGGGTGAGATCTTCTACCTCTACCTCTTCGCCCTTGAAGGTGAGCTTGGTGCCAGCAGAGCGCGGGGAGGAGAAAAAGCGGATGCTATCGAGGGGGAAATCGCGGTCTTCGAGCAGGGCACGCATAACGCGACCCACCTGGCCGGTGGCCCCTACTACTGCAACAGTGGTCATGAATGTGTCCTTTTAAGAATTGAGGTTTAGCGGCCGGTGCCTGCGTACACGGTGGCTTCGGTATCGCCGCCGAGCTCGAAAGCCTCGTGCAGCACGCGGGTGGCCTCGTCTACGTCGGCTTCGCGGATCAGCACAGAGATGCGGATCTCGGAGGTAGAGATCAGCTCAATGTTGATGCCGGCATCGCGCAGAGCCTCGCAGAAGATAGCGGTCACGCCGGGGTGCGACTTCATGCCAGCGCCCACCAGGGACACCTTGCCAATTTGATCGTCGTACACGACGTTTTGCCAGTCGTTTTTCGCCTGCAGGTTGCGCAGCAGCTCCATGGCGCGCGGGCCGTCGGTACGCGGGCAGGTGAAGGTGATGTCGGTGCGGTTATCTTCCAGCGAGGAGATGTTTTGCAGCACCATGTCGATGTTGATCTCGGCATCGGCAAGCGCACGGAACACATCGGCTGCGGCACCGGGGGAATCCGGGATGCCAAGGACGGTAATTTTTGCTTCGGACTTATCGGTGGCTACACCGGCCAGCACTGCTTCTTCCACAGGAATATCCTCCATCGAACCGGCGACCAGGGTGCCGGGATCATTGCTATACGACGAACGCACGCGCAGCGGCACACCAAAGGCGCGCGCATATTCAACGCTGCGGAGCACAAGAATTTTGGAGCCGACTGCGGCAAGCTCCAGCATCTCCTCAAAGGAGAGCTTTTCAAGCTTCTGCGCATTCGACACGATGCGCGGGTCGGCGGTGTACACGCCATCGACATCCGAATAGATCTCGCACACATCGGCATCGAGCGCAGCAGCCAAAGCCACAGCGGTGGTGTCGGAACCGCCACGGCCTAGGGTGGTCACATCGCGGGACTCACGATTCACGCCCTGGAACCCAGCCACCAAGCAGATCTTGCCCTCGTCGAGCGCCTCACGCACACGACCTGGGGTGACGTCGACGATGCGCGCATTGCCGTGACGCTCGGTAGTAATCACACCCGCCTGCGAACCGGTGAAGGACTGCGCCTTCGCACCAAAGGATTCAATAGCCATCGCCACCAGCGCATTCGAGATGCGCTCGCCGGCGGTAAGCAGCATATCCATCTCGCGAGCCGGCGGAACGGGGTTCACGGCGGCGGCCATATCCAGCAGGTCGTCGGTGGTATCGCCCATTGCTGAGCACACCACGACCACGTCGTTGCCTTTCTTCTTAGTAGCAACAATGCGTTCAGCCACGCTGCGGATGCGCTCCGGGGTCTCCAAAGAGGAGCCACCAAATTTCTGTACGACAAGTGCCACGGGCATTGCCCTTTCTATCCCTACATGAATGTCGGCTTCATAGCTTACAGCCCTTTGGCGTGGTCAAGCGAAGTCGAGCCCCAATTAGGCGTTATAGTAAGGACAATGTTGGGAAATATTCTTGCAATGGCGTTCGCGCTACTTTCAGCCCTCACCATCGCCTGGGGCACCGTAGTCCGCCACCGCATTGCAGAAAACGCCCCAGCAGGAGGCTCACCATTCCTCCAAGCTATTCGACGCCCCGCCTGGTGGGCAGGCACCTTTCTAGCCCTAGCAGGCTACGGATTCCAAATCATTGCCCTGGGCTTTGGCGCCCTATTGGTAGTGCAGCCGATCCTCGTGCTTTCGCTCATGTTCACCCTGCCGCTTTCCGCACACTTCGCCGGAAGGCGCATCGCCCGCGATGAATTCCTCTGGGCACTCGCACTCACCATCGCCGTCGCCGTACTCGTGCTGCTAGGCCGCCCAGAAGCCGGCGACCCACAACCACCACTCGAACGCTGGATCCCAGCGATGGTCATTGGTGTTGTAGCGCTCATCAGCCTGGAGCGCTACGCCCAGCGCCAAATCAGGAACGAAAAAGCCCTATGGCTCGGCGTAGTCACCGGCGGCATCTACGGCTATGTGGCGGTGCTTTCCAAAGCCACCGTGGACATTTTTACCCACGAGGGCTTTCTTGCACTGCTCACCGCATGGGAGGGCTACACGCTGCTCGCAGGAGCCATCATCGGCACCGTAGTGCAGCAATACGCCTTTAACGCCGGAGACCTCAAAAACTCCCTACCAGCGATGACCATTTTGGAACCCATCGTCGCCTTCGCACTTGGCTACGCAGTGCTGGGAGAGAAATTCCAAGTCAGCGGCTTTAACTGGTTCTTTATGGCACTCGCGCTTGCCACCATGATCGTGTCTACGATCGCGCTTTCAAGAAAGGGCGTTGGGGCGCAAAAGAGCTAGGTGGCTTTCTTTTTAAATGGCCCACTGGAACACGCCCACCATGTAGGCGGAGATCAAGGCGCCTATGAGGCACCACAGCACCATCGCCCACGAAGGAAGGCGCCGCGCCAGGGGGAGCAGCAGCACCACGGCGGGGAGCAGCAAGCGCGGACGCGAATGCATAATCCCATTAGAAAGCAGCACATTGGCGCTAATGGCCACACCAAACAGCCAGAGGTGCCAGTCAAGCAACCCGGCGCGCGCCCACCACGTTGCCACCGGTAGGGTCACAAGTGCCGCGAGGATGATGGCGCTGCTGATGATGTAGCCGGGATTGCTGTGCCAGGTGCCAAGCCAGGTCAAGGTGGCGCGGCCAAAATCAAAGCCCGAATCCCAGCCCTGCTCCTGCATTCCGAAGTAGCCGCCCACCTCGCGCGTGTGCCAAGAAGCCCACAGTAGATAGGCCAAAGCAGGAAGCGCAGAGCATAAGCACAGTGCCCAGGCCTTGAAGCTGCGGCGGTGATACACCAGTACGCTTGCCGCAAACACCAGCCACAAGTCCACCGCCGTGAGGCGCACCAAACCCGCCAACGCCACCAACACCGCCGCCGGTAGGAGGCGGCGCTGGATTAGAAAGACCAAAGCCCATAAAGCGCAGGCCAAAAAGAGGCTTTCTGTGTAGACCATGGTCAAGGTGATTGCCATGGGCGCACCGAGCAGCAGCAGTGCACCATTGGGTTCGCGGCCACTTAAGCGCAGCATGGCCATGGTGGCCGCCACCCCTGCAGCGCAGGAGATAAACACGCCCACACCCGCATAACTGATGGGCAAGGGAAGCCAGTGCACCGCGCTAAACAGCACGCGGATGGCAAAGGGGTACGCAGGGAAAAATGCCAAGCGATGCTGATAGATCTCTGGATCACTTGGGCCTGTGCCATCTGCACTGAAGTAGCCAAAGCGAGCAATTGCCACATATTGTTCGCCATCCCACTTGGCCAGATAATCCAAGGCGTGAGCAGGATTCATGGCCACAAGCAGCCCGAAACGAACCACGGCTGTGACAAGGAATAGCCACAGCGCAAGGCGAAAATCCGGATGCAAGGCGCACGCCACACGGCGTGTGAGCGCGTGCCTTGAAGTGTGGGCAGTAGGCATCAGCAGCAACTGTAGCGCTAGATGTTGGGAGCCGGTTGTTGCTTGGGCGGGGCGCGCTCGGGGTGGTGAGGTCGGGGTGGCGAGGTCAGGGTGCCGGTGTCGGGGTGGCGGCGTGCCGGACGCCGGGGCGAACTCACATTTTGGGATAGTTCGTCTCATTTCTGTGCTAGGGTGTGAGACATGCAACGCGCGGACCTATTGCTTAGTCGCCGCGGCGGGCCCTCCTTCTAGCACTGAGCTGGCTCCCGTCGCGGAGTTTCGCTTTGGCCGGCTCAGTCACCACCACCTTTTACACAAGAGTTGAGAAACGATTATGAGCCGAAACGACACCTTCTTCTCCGCACCCCGCTCCATTGAAACCCCAGCCGGCGACTTCAACCCAGGCCAAGCGGCCTGGAATAAGCAGCGCGGCTCCAATATGGCCACCAGCCGTTACCAGCCCTTCCACCAGGAAGTAGAGGCCATTGATCTGCCCGATCGCACCTGGCCATCCAAGCGCATCGAGGTAGCACCCCAGTGGTGCGCGGTGGATCTGCGCGATGGCAACCAGGCGTTGATTGATCCGATGAGCCCCGAGCGCAAACGCCGCATGTTCCAATTGCTGGTGAAGATGGGCTACAAGGAGATCGAGGTGGGCTTCCCCTCTGCATCTCAAACTGACTTCGACTTCGTGCGCGAGATCATTGAAAAAGACATGATCCCCGACGACGTCACCATCCAGGTACTGGTGCAAGCCCGCGAGCACCTGATTCGCCGCACCTTCGAGGCCTGCGCCGGCGCCAAGAATGTGATCGTCCACTTCTACAACTCCACTTCTAAACTGCAGCGCAAGGTGGTCTTCCGCAAAGACCGCGAGCAGGTAAAGAAGCTGGCCACCGATGCCGCCGAGCTGATTAAGGGTCTGGCCACCGAATACCCCGGCACTAACTGGCGCTGGGAGTACTCACCTGAGTCTTATACCGGCACCGAATTGGAATACGCCAAGGAAGTCTGCGACGCAGTGGTAGAGGTCATGGATCCAACCCCTGAGCAGCCGATCATTATTAATCTGCCCTCCACCGTGGAGATGATTACTCCCAATGTGTATGCGGATTCCATCGAGTGGATGCACCGCAACCTCAACCGCCGCGATTCCATCATCTTGTCGCTGCACCCCCACAACGACCGTGGCACGGGTGTGGCCGCTGCGGAGCTCGGCTACATGGCTGGCGCCGACCGCATTGAGGGCTGCCTGTTCGGCAATGGCGAGCGCACCGGCAATGTCTGCCTGGTCACCTTGGGCCTGAATATGCTCACCCAGGGCGTGGATCCTCAGATCGATTTCTCGGATATCAACCACATCCGCCGCACCGTGGAATATTGCAACCAACTGCGCGTGCCGGAACGTCACCCCTATGGCGGCGACTTGGTCTTTACTGCTTTCTCCGGTTCGCACCAGGATGCTGTGAATAAGGGTCTGGATGCCATGGCCGCGCGCGTGCGCCCCGGCGCCACGCACACCGATGTGGCGTGGGACGAGCTGCAAAGCGAGACGTGGGAAGTGCCGTATCTGCCCATCGACCCGAAGGATGTTGGCCGCGATTATGAGGCAGTGATCCGCGTGAATAGCCAGTCCGGCAAGGGCGGCGTTGCGTACATCATGAAAACCGATCACGGCATCGCGCTGCCTCGCCCCATGCAGGTGGAGTTTTCTTCCGTGGTGCAGCGCGTGACCGACGCCGAGGGCGGCGAAGTGAATTCCAAGAATATGTGGGACATTTTCGCCACCGAATACCTGGAGCGCTCCGAGCCGCTGGAGGCCTTGAAGATCACGGTCCGCGGCGATGAAAACGCCCAGGTCGAGGCCTTGGTTCGCTTCCGCGGCGAGGAGGTCAATATCGCAGGCACCGGCAACGGCCCTGTGGCCGCGTACTGCAACGCGCTTGAGTCTTTGGGTATCGACGTCGAGGTGCAGGAATACTCCCAGCACGCCCGCACTTCCGGCGATGATGCCGAGGCCGCTGCCTATGTGCTTGCCGACGTCTCCGGTACCCCAGCGTGGGGCGTAGGCATCGCTGGTTCTATCACTTATGCCTCTTTGCAGGCCGTCACCAGCGCCGTGAATCGCGCTGCCGCTGCACCTGCAGTAACCGGCGGGGTGTAGATAGCAAAGCGCCCGTTCCTTCGCGCTACTTTGCGACGAGGAACCGGGCGCTTATTGCTGCTCTCTTTTCAAGAGCAGCAATAGGTGTTTAGGACTGCTTGCGGCGACGGCTAAGCAGGATTCCGCCACCTACCAGTGCCAAACCAACCACGACGATGCCGATGACGGATGCGCCGGTGTTAGCAAGGTTGCGGTAAGCAGGCTGCTGCTTGTCTTGGGTTGCGTGACCAGCCGTTGCATCGTTGGAGGAGTCGGACTGCTGCTCGTCCTTGGTGGGAGCACCATTGTCGTCCTTGTCCTGCCCCACCACTTCCACAGTCTTTTCAGACTTGGTGCCATTCGAGGCAGTCACCGAAAGGGTGATGTGATAGGTGCCGGCTACCTCAATGTTGACGTCGCTGGCTACCACCTTGATGGAACCGGTGAGGTTGCCGTCGATAGCGGAAGAAGCGGTTGCGTGCAGCACTGCCACCGGATCATCGAAGTTGATGCCGACGTGCAGATTTACTACAGCAGCAACAAAGATGTTCACCGAAGAATCTTCAGCTTCATCCTTGGGCTTGACGTGCACGTCCACTGCCTTGGTGGTGCTTGCACCATCGGAGTCGGTGACCTTGAGCACCACGCGATAGTTGCCGGGAGTGTCAGTATCAACGTCGTTGGACACGACCGTGATCTCGTCGGTGATGTCGCCGTCCTCTTGATCCTGAGCCTTTGCCTTGAGCACTTCCACCGGGTCGGAGAAATCCGCGCCTTGGTCAATCTCGACCTTCTCAGGGCCCTTGATCACTGGGGCGGCGTTGATCTTTTCCATCTTGGGCACGTACTTGACGGTCACAATCGTCTCATGGCGTGCGCCATCGCTGTCCGTGACGGCAAGAACCACGTTGTATGTGCCAGGCTCATCCGGATTGACGTCCGAGGAGGCCTGCTCGATCTTGTCGGTGATATCGCCATCTTCGGGATCGTAGGCAGTGGCATTCAGATTGTCGAAAGAGTAGGGCGTGCCAACCGGGAAGGTGGTAGGACCATTGACGGTGATGGTGGGGGTCTCGTTGATCTGCTTCTTCGGGGTGATGGTCACCGGGATGAAGATCTTGGTAGTCAATCCACCGCTGTCAGTTGCTTGGTACACCACCTGGTAATCGCCAGGAACTTCTGGGTTCACAGTGTTTTTGAGCAGCTCGAGGCTATCGCTTATGTCGCCATCTTCTGGGTCAGTTGCCTGCACAGAAAGGTCGATGGGGGAGAAATCGTAGCCTTCCGGGTAGGACATAGGCCCATTGACCTTGATGCTCGGGGCCTGGTTTTCCTCACCGTTGCCCGTGATGGTCACAGTTACAAAGCGAGATGCTCGGTTGCCAAAGCTGTCGTAGACCGCAAATTCAACCTCGTAGGTGCCGGGGCTGTTTTCGTTCACATTGTTGGAAACCACCTGGATATTCTGGCTGATGTCACCGTCTTCCGGGTCATTCGCCGTGGGCTTGAGATCAGCGATCGGATCAAAGTTGGTACCCACGGGGTAGGAAGTCGGGCCTGATGTCGTAATCGTTGGCACGCGATTAATCTCCACCGGTTGCGCCGGGGTTTCTGCAGGCGCTTCGCTTGGAGCTTCGGATTCCTCCGCAGGAGCATCCTCGGATGGAGTGGATTCCGCAGGAGTGTCGGGCGTCGAGGAGTCTGCATCGCTGTCGTTATCGTCCGTATCAGCGGGAGTTTCCTCGCTGGGCGCCTCAGTTTCCTCAGCAGGAGTCTCGGCCGGGGGTTCTGCAGGTGCTTCGCTTGAGGTATCGCCTGGGGTCTCGGGTGCAACAACCTCAGAGGCTGGTGCCTCAGATTCTTGCGCTGCCGCGAGTGGGGCAAATGCGGCTCCAGTTGCGAACATTAGTGAGGGGGTGGCGATTGCGGCAATAGCCTTGGCGCCAAGCCTTCTTGAACTCTTGGACATACTTCCGGCCTTTCTCAAAACCTGATTGAGGGGTACACCTATCAGGCTATGCAGCCGAACGTCTTTTTGCCAGAGATAGTAATTAAATTTGAATTTCCTCACTGAAGCAAACATGGTCAATTTCGCCGTTTTTATATTCCAAGCTGCGTAAATAAGAAAAATAGCAACTCTACTACTTTTTTACGATCTAAGAATTCACCCCTGCCTATGCTCCCTTCGTCTGATGAGTGAAAAAGAGCACGTTGCTTCGTTTTCAAACTTGTGCTCTTCGCACAAATAGCCCCTAAAACACAATATGCATATAACGCATTTTCTAGATTGATTTAGAGCCTCAAATTTGAGAACACAGCCACCCACGCAGAGCCGCGTTTTACGCTGTGCGCTGGCCAAATGAAACGCGCACTAAGTGAAAAACCTTTTAGCCCCCTGAACGAATACTGAGCCCTTTCCTTCTCCCAGCAATTCAAAAACAATCAGGGCCACCCAACACCAGAGGGGTGCACTTTCCCATGACGTTTGGCTTGCTACACCAGGATCCCGCCCCGAGTGACATGGGAAACGGCACATCCCACACCTCAACCACGTCCAATCCTCACCCGGTGTGCACTTTCCCATGACGTTTGGCTTGCTACAGCAGAATCTCGCCACAAATGACACGGGAAACTGCACACCCAGGCCACAAACCACGCCATATTTACCAGCCCCCGTGCACTTTCCCATGGCGATCACGATCTAATCCCGGTTTTCTTGCCCGAATGACATGGGAAACGGCACACCCCGAACCAAATCCCAAGCCCCGCGAACACCCGGCGTGCACTTTCCCATGACAATCACGACCCAATTCTGAAATTCCCACCCGAATGACATGGGAAACGGCACATCCCGAGCCAAAGCCCAAGCCCCGCTAACACCCGGCGTGCACTTTCCCATGTCAATCAGCATCCAAACCCGGAATTCCCGCCCGAATGACACTGGAAAACGCACACCCCGAGCCAAAGCCCAAGCAACCCCGCGTTTTCGCGGCCCTCGCCTCACAGCACAGAAGCCCTTGATCAACCCCACCCGATTAGCAAGCACGCTCCTCTTGAGCGCCGTTGCACTTAGTTGCTACGTGCACCGATACACTAGGCCCATGAGTGATGAGCAGCGGAATGAGCAGCAGGCGCAGCGCCAAGGCAGGCGCCGTCGGGGTGGGCGTCGCCGTCGGCCAAATCGCAACGGTGCTCAGCGCACCAACACCTCCAACAACGCTCAGCGCACCAACAACTCCAGCAATGCTCAGCACAGCAACAACTCCACCAACAACACACAGCGCAACAACGCTGCCCAGCAGAATCAGAAGCAACAGTCCAATGCGGGCGCGCAGAAGCAGCAGCGTAGGAAGCAAACGACCCCGAGTGTGGATCGTGAGGCGATTGAACGCGCGCCCTATGTGGCGCTTTCGGTGCGCAGTTCTGGGATTCATCCTTCAACGTCGCGGCTGGTCAGTATTGATGCGGTGACGTTTTCTGAAGATGGTGAGCAGGTGGAGCAGTTCCATGTGGTGCTCAATTCGGGTAAGGATCCTGGCCCGTATCATCTGCATGGTTTGCGTGAGGATGAGATTGCGCAGGGTAAGCGCTTTGGTGAGGTGCTCAAGCGCGTGGATAAGCTCATCGATGGTCGTGTGCTCTTAGTGCATAATGCTCCGCGGGTGTGGGGTTTTGTGGTGTCGGAGGCGCGTCGTGCGATGGCTGAGGCGGCGCGGGCGAATCGGCAGCGGGGTCGCCAGCAAAAGCGGCGTCAGCGTGTGGGTCATGTGCCGCAGCCGCAGGAGATTGTGGATACCTTAGCTTCGGCTCGCAGGCGCGGGCTGCAGTTTGCGGATACTCGGGTGCTGAATGTGGCTAAGGAGTTGGGTCTTGAGGCCCCGCCTGCGCAGGCAAGCGTTGCGCGCACCAAGCTCAGTGAGGCTGAAACCAGCCGTGAGGAAACGTTGATGATCGCCCGGATGTTCTTCGTGCAGCGCGCTTGGCAGGTGTTGGCTGTGCAAACTCCTGATGAGCTTCGGGCGGATAAGTTCGGGCTGCAGCGCTCGGATGTGCGTATCGATGCCACTCATGTGCCCCGTGAGTATGAAAACCCCGGTGTATACACCCCTGAGCGTGGTTTGGTGCAGGGCATGGAGGTGGTGGTAGCCCCGGAGATTGCGATGGATCCAGATGTGATCATTGAGGCCGCTGTGCGTGAGCACTTGGCGTATAGCGAGAAGCTGACTCGTCAAACTTCGGTGGTGGTGTGTAATAAGCGCGCCGATTTGGTGGGTAAGGCGATGCACGGGGATCGCAAGGGTATTCCGCTGCTCAGTGATGAGGAGTTTTTGCAGGCCTGTGAGCACGTGGCGGAGGGTAAGCGCACAAAAGACTAGAATTGCTCGGCATGACGTTACCTTCTGTGTCTTTTGGCCGGATTCGCAGTGCGCTCGCTGTGTCTGCGGCGAAGCTTGCTACTCAGGCCTCGCGCGCTACGGGCCGGGGTTCTGGCGGCATGATCGGTGGTTTGGTTGCAGAGAAGATCGACCCGAACATCATGCTTTCTCTTGGTGGCGATCGCCCGGTGGCGCTGGTGACCGGCACGAATGGCAAGTCCACTACTACTCGCATGTTGGCTTCTGCTTTGCGCACGAAGTTCACGGTGGCCACCAATGAGGGTGGCGACAATATGGATGCTGGCATCATTTCTGCGCTTTTGGCTGGCCGCGATGCTTCGCATGTGGTGCTTGAGGTAGATGAGTTGCATGTGCCGAAGGTGGCCGAGCGTTTGAAGCCGCAGTGTCTGGTGTTGCTGAATTTGTCGCGCGATCAGCTTGATCGTGTGGGTGAGATTAACAAGATTGAGCGCGCCCTGCGCGAGTGCGTGAACGCCCACCCGGATATGACGGTGATTGCCAATTGTGATGATGTGCTGATTACTTCCATCGCCTTTGATGCCCCGAACGTTGTGTGGGTTTCTGCAGGTGCTGGCTGGCTTGGCGATGCAGTCTCGTGTCCGCGCACCGGCGGCCACATCGTGCACGATGGCAAGGATTGGTATGCGGTAAAGCCGCTTGCCGACGGCCGAACGTTCCGCCGCCCAACGCCTACCTGGGCGATCACGCCCGAAGGCATCCAGCGCGACCAAGACGAGCCTGTGGCTTTGCACTTGGCTCTGCCCGGCAACGCCAACCGCGGCAACGCCACCCAGGCGGTGGCCGGTGCTGTGGAGCGTTTCGATATTGCTTTAGACCAGGCCGTGGCAGCGGTAGAAACCGTTGATGACGTAGCAGGCCGCTACTCCACCATCACCTTGGGCGAGCACCAGATTCACTTGCTCCTGGCGAAGAACCCCGCTGGCTGGCAGGAAGCTCTTTCTATGGTGGATCGCAGCGCCGAGGGTTTGGTCATTGCGGTCAATGGCCAGGTGGCCGATGGCGAGGATCTCTCCTGGCTTTGGGATGTCAAGTTCGAGGAGCTCGAAACCCTCGCCGTGAAGGCCTCCGGCGAGCGCGGCACCGACTTAGCCGTGCGCTTAACTTATGCCTCTGTGCAGCATGAGCTGCTCAAAGACCCTGTCGAGGCCATCCAGGCCTGCCCGCCTGGCCGCGTGGAGGTGTTGGCCAATTACACTGCCTTCCGCGATCTCAAGCGCGCGCTCGAAGCCAAGAAGGAGGCTTAAATGCTTAGCATCGGACTGATTTTGCCGGACGTTCTTGGCACCTACGGCGATGATGGCAACGCCCTCGTGTTGCGCCAGCGTGCCCGCATGCGCGGCATTGATGCAGAGATTCGGCCCATCAAATTGGGCGAGGCTGTGCCCGAGTCGCTGGATGTCTATTGCGTTGGCGGCGGCGAAGATACCGCCCAGGTGCTGGCCTCTGAGCACTTGCGCAAGGATGGCGGCCTGATCCGCGCCGCCAACGCCGGGCGCCCTGTGCTGGGCATTTGCGCCGGTTTGCAGGTCCTTGGCACAAGCTTCCGCGCCTCTGAGGGCATCGTGGAAGGTGTTGGGCTTATCGACGCCACCACTGTCTCCCTAGAAAAGCGTGCCATCGGCGAGGTGCAGTCCTCGCCTACTGGCGCTGGCATCACAGCGCAGCTCGACCAGCCGCTTACTGGCTTTGAAAACCACATGGGTGCCACCCTCATCGGCCCGGATGCACAGCCGCTGGGCAAGGTGACAAGGGGCATTGGTAATACTGATGCCTTTGGCGCCAAAGATGATGGCGCGCAGGTTGGTGTTGAAGGCGTGGTGCAAGGCAGCGTCATTTGCACCTATATGCACGGCCCTGCCCTAGCACGCAACCCCCAGTTGGCAGACCTATTGCTTGCTCAGGCCATGGGCAAGAGCTTGGCAGACCTTGAGCCTTTAGATATTGAGGTGGTCGCACAGCTTCGCAAGGAGCGCATGCGCTAGAGCTTCAATCGCCCGCTTAGCGCCCTGGATAAGGTCAGTTCGTCGACAAACTCCAGGTCGCCACCAAGGGGCATGCCGGAGGCCAAACGCGAGATCACGAGGTCGGGGAAGTCCCGCAGAAGGCGCGCCAAATAAGAAGCGGTGGCTTCTCCCTCGGTGTTCGGGTCGGTGGCGATGATGACTTCGGTGATGCGCGGGGGAGCGTCGAAAAGCGGCTGTTCAGGGGTGGAATCGGCCAGCTCACGGTCTTGAACCACCTCGCCGATGCGCTGCAACAACTGGGTGATGTTCAGCTCGCGCGGGCCGATATTGGCCAGCGGATCAAGCGCGCCGCCGAGCACGTGATAGCGGCCATTGAATTCGCCGGTGCGCTCAATAACCTGGATATCTTTGGGCTCTTCAACCACGCAGATCAAGCCGCGATCGCGCGAAGAATCGGCGCAGATGCGGCAGACTTCGGCCCGGGAAATATTGCAGCAAATGCGGCAAAACGTCACGCCCTCGCGCACGGCCCCAAGCGCTGCCTGCAAGCGCTCAATATCTGTGGGCTCCACATGCAAGAGGTGAAAGGCGATGCGCTGCGCAGACTTCGGCCCCACGCCAGGTAAGCGCGAGAATTCATCAATCAAGTCTTGCAACGGGCCTTCAAACACGGGGCGATCCTTTCCAGCGTGCAGGAATAAGAAAACGGCCAGCCAGGCGCTGGCCGTGAACAAGGTGGGCTTAGAACATTCCGGGCATGGTGTCGAACATCTGCTGCACTGGGCCCATCTTCTGCTCTGCGAGCTCGCCAAGCTTGGTGTGAGCATCGGCAAACGCACCCATGATCAGATCCTGCAGGGTATCCACATCCTCTGGGTCTACAACCTGCTTGTCAATGCTGATGTTGCGCATCACGCCATTGCCACCAAGGTCAATGCTGACCAAACCATTGCCAGCGGTGCCGGTGACGGTGGACTCAAGAATTTCCTGCTCGGCGGCCTTCAACTGTGCCTGCATCTGGGCTGCCTGCTGCATCAATTCATTCATATCGGGCTGAGTCATATTCACATTGCCTTTCAGGTGTGCTGTTAGAAAATTCGCTCGCGCCAAGTGTACTAGACAGCCCTTAGAGGGGCTTTGCACCCAACTCCTGGCCAAGCAGATCCATGGCCACCGTCAACGCATCGCGATGATCGGCGCTTTTGGCACCATCGCGCACCTCGCGCAGCATCTCCTCTTCTTCCTGCTCGCGGCTGCGCTGCTCAGGCTCAGGCTCGGGCTGGGGCTCTGGTCGTTTGGGCGCCGGCTTCGCCACAGGCTCGGGCATCCCTTCGTCTGGGCCGTAGCCATAAAAATCATCGGGCTCAGGCGGCAAGGGGCTGCCGTCTGAGAACGTGGCCGGCTCGGGCTCAGGTTGAGGGGCAGGCTCAGGGGCAGGGCTCGGTGCTGGTTCCGGGTCGGCATTGCGGCCGATTTGCACCGGGGTGCCCCAGCCATCGTCGTCTTCTTCTTTTTCAGGCTCTGGCGCTACTGCGGGAGGCTCAGTGTGCGCCTCGGGCTCACTGAACCCCGCGTCTTTTGGGCGCTGCCCCACCACACATTCCACCGCGACATCGCTGCCGGTGATCTCTCGGATTGCCTGGACAAGCACCGCATTATTGGAAGGATCATTGAGCCTTGCAGCCAGCGCCCCGGTGTTGTGGCCGATGATTAAGGTGCCTTCGCGCTGGCCGAGCACGCGGGCCTCGGTAAGCATGATGCCTGCCACGGCCTTCTTTTGGTGCACGAGTTTGCGGATCTCCGCCCAATGCTCGCGGGCGAGTTCTTCCACATCTTGTTGTGCCGCAGGCTCCGGCGCAGGCGCAGGCTCAGGCACCGCCGCAGGCGCAGGCGTCGCTGCAGGTTCAGGCGCAGGCGCAGGCTCCGGCTCCGGTTCGGGCTCGGGTGCTGGCTGCGACTGCGGTTTTTGGGCCGCGGCCTCGGCCTGCTCGCGCTGCTGGCGTTCGCGCTCCTCGCGGGCTCGACGCAAGGCCTCGCGGTCGTATTTGCTCTTGCGCGCAGGCTGGGGGCTTTCTGCCGGTGCAGCGGCGGGCGCTTCGGGGGCTGCCACTGCCGGGGCTTGCACGCCAAAGATCATCTTGGCGCAGAGGATTTCCAGCAGCAGGCGCGGAGAAGTCGCGCCGCGCAGTTCCGTCATGTTTTCGTTGACCATCGACGCATAGGCGGCAATGCCGCCTTCGGGGAAGGCGTTCGCTTGCTCTTTGAGCGTCTCGTGGCGGTCGGCGGGGGCATCAACGAGCCCGGAGTCAAGGGCTTCGGGCACAGCTTGGAGCACCATCAGATCACGCAGGCGATCCAGGAGATCGGAGGTGAATCGGCGGGGATCGATGCCGGCTTCAATGACCTCATCGACCACTGCGAACAGTCCTGCCTTGTGTTGGTCGGCGAGGGCTTCCACGGCGGCGTCGATAAGCGAATCGTCGGTTACACCCAGCAACATGCGGGCAGTGTCGTAGCTCAAGCCCTCGGGGCCAGCACCTGCCAGGAGCTGGTCTAATACCGAGAGCGTATCGCGCGGCGAACCCCCGCCGGCGCGGATGACGAGGGGGTAGACGGCATCGTCAATGTGGGCGTGCTCGGCGGCGGCGGTGCGCTGTATAAGTCCGCGCATGGCCTGGGGAGTAAGCAGGCGGAAAGGATAGTGGTGGGTGCGCGAACGGATCGTGCCAATCACTTTTTCGGGCTCAGTGGTGGCGAAGATGAAGATCAGGTGCGCCGGTGGCTCCTCGACGATCTTGAGCAACGCATTGGCACCAGAGTTGGTGATCATGTGGGCTTCGTCGATGATGAAGATGCGATAGCGCGACTCAGCCGGGGCGTACATGGCGCGATCGCGCAGCTCACGCATGTCCTCCACGCCGTTGTTACTCGCGGCATCCAGCTCGGTTACGTCCAAGGTGCCAGGCCCGTTCGGGGCCAGCGCCACACAAGAAGCACACTTGCCGCAAGGGGTAGAGGTAGGCCCTTCGGCGCAGTTTAAAGAACGCGCAAGGATGCGCGCCGAGGAAGTCTTACCGCAACCACGCGGCCCAGAAAAGAGGTAGGCGTGGTTAATGTTGCCGCTATCAAGGGCACGCGAAAGCGGGACGGTTACCTGTTCTTGCCCCACAACCTCCGCAAAAGAGCCGGGGCGATACTTCCTATACAAAGCCACGGACTAAACACTACCTACCCACCACCGATTTGCTCCCAGCGTGGGGAAAGTATCACCCGAACAGGCCACATCGCAGCAGCTCAGCGCTGCCAATCTAGAAGATCAACGCCCTGCTCCCCCAAGGCCTGCTGCAAGGCCGAAACGCCGTAGGTCACGGCGTAGTCATATTCTTGATCTGTAAGCAGCACCAATTGCAGCATCACCACCAGGCGGCCAGCCTCGCTAAAACGCGGCACCTGCTCGCCCCACACATAGGGCACCACAAACACCCCATGGCGCACCGAAGTGCCCTCCAGCTCCAAGCCGGGCACCATAGTGCCGGGCTTAGCCGGCACCATGCCCAGAAGCTTTTGGTTAAAGGCAGCAAGCTTGGCGCACACCTGCTGCAAAGCGCTCACAGCCACCTCAGCATCCACGCGGCCCACAGTGAAGATCTCACTGCGGATCGCAGCGCCCTCGTCCTCAGAGTGCAGGCCCGTGTCTACCTCATTGAAGTTCAAGGTGGTGGCGAGGATTTCGCCGCCCAAATCGGAAACGGCCACGCTCACCCCACAACCAGGCTCAGCGGGTACTTCTTCGAGGTTGCCGGGGAAAACGCCCTGCTGCCACAGCAGCGATGCCTCTAAGTCCATGGGGAATGCTCCTGGTGGGACGTCGACAAGCTTTAAGCAGCCTCAAGCGCTGCCAGCAATACGCAAGTAGCGAAGCCATCCATCGCCACCTCAAGCTCCGAAACCGGCGGCAAAGAGGGGGCGAGGCGAATGTTCTCGTTGTTCGGATCCTGCTTCAAGGGGAAAGAAGAACCAGCGCCGGTAAGCGAAATACCAGCCTCGCGCGCAAGCTCCACCACACGCGAAGCCGTACCAGGCACCACGTTCACGCTAATGAAATAGCCACCCTCGGGCTCAGTCCACTCAGCGGCACCGAAAGGAGCCAAGCGCTCATTGAGGATCTCCAGCACACGAGCGAACTTCGGAGCCAAACTGCCAGCGTGCTTACGCATCTGCTCATACACGCCCTCAGGGCCACCAAAGAACTCCACGTGAGCAAGCTGGCTCACCTTATTCGGGCCAATGCCACGGATATTGGCGTGCTCGGAATACCAGTCCAGGTTCTCCTTCGAAGAAGCAAAGAAAGCCACGCCCGCACCCGCCAAAGTGATCTTGGAAGTGGAGCTCATAAACCAGAAGCGATTCGGGTTGCCGGCCTCTGCGCCCATGCTCAGCACATCGTGGACCACGGGGAAAGTATCAGTGAGGGTGTGCACGGCATAAGCGTTATCCCACACGATGCGGAAATCAGGCGCCGCGGTTTCCATGGAAGCAAGCTCGCGGCAGACCTCCTCAGAGAAGGTAATGCCCGTGGGGTTGGCGAAGACGGGCACCGTCCACATGCCCTTGACCTGCGGATCCTTGACCAGTTCGCGCACCACGTCCATGTCCGGGCCGTCTTGGGTGAGCGGCACATTGATCATCTCGAAGCCGAAGTGCTCAGTGATGGAGAAGTGACGATCGTAGCCGGGCACGGGGCACAGCCACTTGACTTTGTCCTCCTGGGACCAGGGGCGCTCGGAATCGTTGTTGCCCCAGATATACGACCAAGAGATCAGGTCAAACATGATGTTCAGGCTGGAGGCATCGCCAGCCACAATGTTCTCCGCGGGAATGCCCAGCACCTGGGCCCAGAGGTTACGGATCTCCTGGATACCGACCAGGCCGCCGTAGTTGCGGGTATCCACACCAGATTCGGTGCGGTAGTTCTGCCCCGGCAGGCTCAGCAGCTCGTTGGAAAAGTCGAGTTGCTCAGAAGAGGGCTTGCCGCGAGTGAGATCGAGGTTGAGGTTCTTGGCCTTTAGATCCTCGTATTGTTGGCGAATCTCTTCTGCATGTTCCTGCAGTTTCTGGGTATTCAACGCGTCGATGCTCATGTGCAGCCCTTTCTCTTCGTGTGCACTGGGCTTTAAGTGTAACGGCTCCCCCGCCCATTAAAAAGGGACTCCGCACACCCGCCAGAGCCCACTGACCCTTGCTGCATTCCTGCCCTGGGGGAGTTCATGGGATAAGCGCCATGCGAAGTCCTGCCCAAGACAATAGCGCAGCAACGTCCCATTTGCCATTTCGCTCCTTTTTCCCTAGCTTTTCGACGCCCAAAGCCCCCACCACCAGCCATTTTGCATCGGGGCGTTCCGTGAGTACACTAATCCCGGTACGCACTTCGCGCGCCTTTGCGCAAGAAGCGCTCACGCTGGAGGATTCGACTAGCGGCCTATGTCACACGCCTGGAACGCGTGCGGGTTTCACGACCCTCGTGGGTTCAAATCCCACATCCTCCGCCAACACAAACACCCCGAGCTCCGGCTCGGGGTGTTTCTGCGTTTCGGGTGCGGGGTGTGTTGGGGGCGCAAGTGTTGGCTCGATGTGGCGGGATGTGGCGGGATGTGGCGCGCTGTGGCGCGTGCACTTTCCCATGTCGTTTGGCTTCTAGGTTCCGGATTCCGCCGCGAATGACACTGGGAAGTGCACACCCCGGGCCTTAAACCCAGCCCAATCCTCAGCCACCGTGCACTTTCCCATGACAATCAACACCAAATCCCCGGATCTCGCCACGAATGACACTGGAAACCGCACACCCGGCGCCTTAAACCCAGCCCGATCCTCAGCCAGCGTGCGCTTTCCCATGACAATCAACACCAAATCCCCGAATCTCGGCGCGAATGACACTGGAAAATGCACATTCTGTGCCCCGGCCGCCCCAGTTTCAGCAACCTGTGTGCACTTTCCCATGGCAATCAACACCAAATCCCCGAATCTCGGCGCGAATGACACTGGAAAGTGCACACCCCAGCCACAAACCACACCGAATCCCCCACCTCGTGTGCACTTTCACATGGCGATCAGCTCGCAAACCGGAATTCCTATCCCGAATGACACTGGAAACCGCACACCGCACTCCAAAACCCACCCCATTCCTGAGCCACCGTGCACTTTCCCATGGCAATCACGAGCCAATCCCCGATTCTCGCCACGAATGACATGGGAAACGGCACACCCCAGCCACAAACCACACCAAATCCCCAACCCGCGTGCACTTTCCCATGGCAATCAACGCTCAATCCCCGAATTTCCGGCGAAATGACACCGGAAAGTGCACACCACCCACCACCCTCCTAGCAGCATTTGGGCAGCGCTGAATCGCTTCTGGCGTGGCGTTGACGAGCTGCTCGCGTCCAGGGGTGCATCTTCAAGGATTGCGCTCGCGTCCAGGGGTGCGTCCTGGTCAATCACGACAGGGGTCGGCCCAAAAGGGCCGACCAAAAGGAAAAGAGCCAGCCAAAGGCTGGCTCTTACTTTCCTCCAAATTGCTTCTGTGCTTGCCTATTCACTTTCGGGTTGTTTGCCGGTGATTTTGGGCAGGGGGATGCCCATTTGTGTGGCTTTGTCCATGAAGCCTTGCATGATGTCGATGGGCAGCGGGAACACGATGGTGGAGTTCTGGTCGGCGCCGAGTTCGAGCACTGTTTGTAGGTAGCGCAGTTGGAGTGCGGCTGGTGCTTTTTGTAGTTCTTCGGCGGCTTGGCGTAGTTCCACGGAGGATTGGAGTTCGCCGTGTGCGGAGATCACTTTGGCGCGGCGTTCGCGTTCGGCTTCGGCTTCGCGGGCGAGGGCGCGTTGCATTGCTTCGGGGATTTCTACGTCTTTGATTTCCACGATGCGGGTTTCTACGCCCCAGCGGGTGGTTTGGCCGTTGATGATTTTGCGCAGGTCTTCGTTGAGTTCTTCGCGGTGTGCGAGGAGGTCGTCAAGGTCGGCGCGGCCGAGGAGGGAGCGCAGCGTCGTTTGTGCGATCTGTGAGGTGGCTACTGCGTAGTTTTCTACCTCTAGCACCGCCTTGAGTGAGTCGAGCACTTCGAACATCACTACGGCGTTCACGCGCACGGAGACATTGTCTTTGGTGATGATCTCCTGTGGCGGGATGGTGAGGGTGACTACGCGCTGGTCTACTCTTTCGAGCTTGTCCACGCCGGGGATGAGGAAGTGCAGTCCTGGTTCCATGAGTGGTTTGACGTGTCCGAAGCGAAATGCGACGCCGCGTTCGTATTGTTTGATCACTTTGATGGAGTAGGAAAGCAGTACCACCAGGATGGCGATGAGGATGCCGGCCATGATTGGCCAGAATACGAGTGCGCTCATGGGCGCTTCCTTTCTTGGGCAAGTTTGCGTGCGTCGGATCCGTAGCGGCGTGCGTAGCGATCCACCGCTGCTTCGATTTCTGCCTGTCTGTCATCCAGGTGGGGCACATGCACTGTGGTGGGGAAGTTGGAGGGCGTGTTCCATAGGTGTTTGGCCAGTGGGATGGTGCCGCCGATCATGATCACGAGCACTGCGCCGATGAGGAGCAGGTCTGCGATTGTGTGGTATTGGATCAGGGAGACCAGTGGCAGGATGAGTCCCATGAGCGCTACCCCTAGTGCGATGCCGCGGTGGAATCGCCCGGAGTCTGAGTGTGGCCAGGGGTCGAGTTGTCTGGTTACTTCGCGTCCGTGTGCGCTTGCGGTGCAGCTTTGTTTGACTGGGCAGTTGTTGCACACGGTGGGGTGTGCGCGGTAGCGCATTACTCGGTTTTCTGGGTCGAAGCTGGATGGCCAGAGCCAGTGGTCTTCGGGGCATTGCCAGGCGTCGTGTTGTTCGACGTAGCGGAAGGTTCCGGTGCGCATGTCGCTGGTTCTGTTGGAGGTGTGTTGCGCCATGCGGTCGAAGCCCCACGCCACCCCCAGGAGGAAGATGGCGTAGGCGCCCGCTAGCCAGGTGAACACGTCTGGGGTGTTCACTTTTCGACGCCCCCGCGTGGCTCATCTTCAGCGCGCCGATCAACGCGGCCGTGCCCGCCTGAGACCAGACCCACCTGTGAGTGTGCTGGGGTGTTGGTGTCGGGGGCGTCGTCAAGCGAAATGACGGAGTAGAGGGCGTTATCGGGTTGGGTATCCACGGTGGGGATTTCTTTGTTGTGCAGCAGGCCTTTGAAGCCCATCCACAGCAGGGGGAAGATGCCGGCGAGGAAGAGCACATCGCCGGGCAGGCGCAGCCATTCGAGGATGGCGTTGCCAGGTTGGGTGAGATAGCCCAGGGAGCGGGCCTCCACATAGCCTTCGCCCACGGAGTGGTAGAGCTGGACAATGCCCAGTGGCAGCAGCGAAATCACCACCATCCACAACAAACCAATGTTGAGCAGCCAGAAGCTTAAGCCCATGAGCTTGTCGTTCCAATAGCGCTTGGGCAGCAGGTAGCGCAGGGCAAATACTCCAAGGCCGATGGCCATGAATCCGTACACGCCCATCATGGCGCCGTGTGCGTGGTTGGCCGTCAGCGCGGTGCCGATTTGGTAGTAGGAGACGACGGGGAGGTTGACCAAGAAGCCGAACACACCGGCGCCGAGGAAGTTCCAGAAGCCAACGGCCACGAGGAACAGCACAGCCCAGCGGTGCGGGAAGGGGCGATCGCCGGAGGCGCGCTGGCGCGAACCCAGTTGCAGGAAGGTCCATGCTTCTACGGTGAGCAGAGTCAGTGGCACGACTTCTGCGGCTGAGAAGAAGGCGCCTAAGGCCATGTGCTCCACGGGCGTGCCCGAGAAGTAGAGGTGGTGCATGGTGCCGATAACGCCGCCCACGGAATACAAGATGATGTCGAGGTAGATGATGCCCAGGGCGATGCGCTCGCGGATCACGCCGAGCAGCACGAAGACATAGGCCACCATGATGGTGGTGAAGAGCTCTAAGAAGTCTTCAACCCAGAGGTGCACGACCCAGAAGCGCCAGAATTCGGCAACGGAGATGTGGGTATCGGAGCCGGCGAGCATGCCTACGGCGTAGAAGCCGGGGATGGTCAGGCCAGAGAAGAAGAAGAGCCAGGGCATATTGGACTTGTGCTCGCCTTTGAGGCGCCCGTGTAGGGAGCGGAAGATCATTGCGATCCAGATGAACATGCCTGCGGTGAGCAGGATCTGGAAGAAGCGCGGCAGATCTAAGTATTCCCATTGCTGGGAGAACAGCGAGCCTTCGGGCACTTTGCCAAATGCGGAGAGCCACTCAAATGCCATGGAGCCGAACACCACGAAGGCGATAGCCCCCAGCAGGATCCAGGCGAGCACGCCTTGTTTCTTGGGTTCTTTCTTGGCAATAAATGGTGCGAGGAATAGCCCTGCTGCGAGCAGACCGCCGGCGGTCCAGAGTAAGGAGAGCTGGAGGTGCCAGGTGCGGGCGACGTTATAGGGCAGGATTTCTTGCAGTGGTAATCCGAAGAAGCCGGTGATTTCTGCGCGGTAGTGCTGCACTGCGGCGCCGAGGAAGGATTGGATCAAAAACAGCAGCACGATAACGAAGAAGAACCAGGCCACTACTTTTTGAGATTTAGTAAGGCCTACTTCTCCTGGTTGTTTGAAGTCGAGGTTGAGCTGTTCTTCTGAATGCCAGCCGATTTGCTTAGACCAGCGCCCGTAGATGGCGAAGATTAATCCGGTGCCGCCGATCAGTGCGATGAGGGAAAGCACTGACCACACCACGATGTCGGCAGTGGGGCCGTTTTCTACGCGGGGTTCTGCTGGCCAGTTATTGGTGTAGGAGTAATCCAGGCCGGGGCGTTCTGCTGCGGCAGCCCACGCGGTCCAGCCAAAGAATGCCGTGAGGTCACGGATGTCTTCTTTGTTGGTGATGAAGTCTTTGGGCAGGCCGTGATCGAAGGAGTTGGTACCGAAGTAGTCCAGGTAATACTGCTGTGCTTGCTCGAAGGCTTTGATCTGGTTATCGGTCCACTCAAGTACGCCGGTGTCTTCGTTGTAGCGGTTGGTTCGGAATTCTTCTACCACTGCATCGTGGGCATCGGTGCCTTGGGGCAGTTCTGCTTTTGCAAATTCTTCTGCTGCAAGATCAGTGGCCATGCGCAGGTATTCGGCGGTGTAATCGGCGCCCAAGTATGCGCCGTGGCCGAGCACTGATCCGTATTGTTGCAGGCCGCGGGCCTGGAAGATTTCCTGCCCGTGGGTGATTTGTTCTTGGGTGATTAGCGTATCGCCGGTTTTTTCGGCAACGATTTTTTTAGGCAGCGGCATGGAGGCGTCGTAGGTGCGGTACGCCAAGAAGCCCATGACAAAGAAGCCAAGAAGCATGACCAAGGCGACACCTTGCACCCATGCTTTGCTCATGCTGAGCACTGGTTTGCTGCGGTCGGCGACCTCAGGGGTGGTGTTCATTCACGTGCTTTCCAAGGAGGGACAATGACACCACTATTATTTACGGCTTAATCCGTTTCTATTATTCGGCAGCGATTTTTACCCGAAAAAGGGGTAAATAATTGGTGTAGGTTAAAGGCATGCACGAGTTCATCGCTAAAAACAAAGCCATCCTCTGCTTCAGCTCGCTATTTGCAGGCGCGCTCATCACCATGCTGCTGCTGAATCACTCCAGCAACATCGCCCTAGTATTCGGCACATTCGCCCTGCTCACGGCCTTAAGCTTTTTCACCATCGCCGCCACCTGGCGCTACTTCTCCCAACGATAGGGCTGCCTGGGCACCTGATCGGGCTCGAATTGTTCCAGTAATTCACCCGCGCTACGCCCTTGAAGGTTGAGCGATGCCCCGAGTTCTTCCACCACATCTGCTGCTGTAGCGCCCTGCTGCATCATCTGCCGCAGCGTCACCGCACCATCGCGCTTAGCTAGACGCTTGCCCTGCTGGTTTAACACCAAAGGCACATGGATATATTCGGGCACAGCAATGCCGAGCAACGTAGCCAAATAGGCCTGGCGGCCTGCAGAAGATACCAGGTCATCTCCACGCACCACCTGATCAATGCCCTGGGCGCCATCGTCTACCACCACGGCCAAGTTATAAGCCCAATCCGGCTGCTGGCCGCCGCGGCGCAGAATCATATCGTCTACCTCGCCCTCGATGCGGCCTAGGAAGTAATCATCAACAGGCTGCGTGGAACGCGTTGCCCGCAAACGAATCGCAGGCACCCTGCCCTGCTGAGCCAGCTCCGCGCGACGCTGCTCACGCTGCGCCTCGGTCAAATCACGGCAGGTACCTGGGTAGTGGCCGGGAATGGCGTGCGGGGCAGAGGCCGCGTGCTGGATATCTTTGCGCGAGCAGTAGCACTCATACGTATCGAGCTTTGCTAAGGCTTGCTCATACAAAGCAAAGCGCTCGTGCTGGAACGTCAAGGAATCCCAATCCAGGCCGATTAGCGCCAAATCTTCTAATTGGCGCTGTGCGGATTCGGCTGAAGAGCGCTGCGTATCAATATCTTCTACGCGCATGTGAAAGTCGCGCCCCGAGCTTCTGGCATACAGCCAGGCCAACAAGGCGGTGCGGAGATTACCAAAGTGGAGATCTCCGCTGGGCGAAGGTGCATAGCGGCCCGCGTGGATATTCATGCTTTTAGGCTATGTGAGAGTATCTAGGACGTGACAACTCAACCCGCCTACGTCCCCGTGCAAAAAAGCTACTACCCGGTGCTCGTGGCCCTCTTTGTGGCCATCTACTTAATTTCCAACATCACCAGCACCAAGGGCATTACCTTAGGCCCACTCGTCACCGACGGCGCCTTCTTCCTCTTCCCCGCCGCCTACGTCATCGGCGATGTACTGAGCGAATGCTATGGCTTTAAAGCCGCACGCCGAGCCATCTGGACGGGCTTTTTCACCACCATCTTGGCTGTAATCGCCTTCTACATCGCCATCTGGCTACCAGCAGCAGACTTCTACGAGCACCAAGAACAATTCGCCCTCGTGCTCGGGCTCGTGCCACGCATCGTGCTGGCCTCGCTCTGTGGCTACGCCATCGGGCAGCTACTCAACGCATGGGCACTCACCGCCATGAAAAAGCGCACCGGCGAGCGATCGCTCTGGCAGCGCCTGATCGGCTCAACCATTGTGGGCGAATTTGGCGATACGCTCGTGTTCTGCCTCATCGCAGCACCCGTCATCGGCATCACCACCACAGCAGACACCATCAACTATGTCGTGGTGGGCTTTATCTGGAAAACGCTCGTAGAAGTGCTCGTTATGCCCATTACTTATGCCGTGATTGCCTGGGTGAAAAAGCACGAGAACTACGTGCCGGCGAGCAGCAACTAAAACGCCAAAACCCCACCAGGGCCATTGTGGCCTAGGTGGGGTTCATCTTCTAGATATATATCTAGGAGCGCTTGCGGCGGGCGATCAAGTAGAAGCCAAGGATCATCAGCCCAGAACCAATCACCGCTGCCCAGATCACGTTGGCACCGGTGGAGGCGAGGCCGCCGCCACGGGAGCTGCTACCGGAGCTGCCGGAGCCGCTGGAGCCGGAGCCGCCGATGGTGCCATCGGAGCCATCACCGGGGACTACGGGGGTGGTTGGTGTGGTGCCTGGGTCTGGCACGGGGGTGGGGATTTCGCTGCTGGTGGGTTCGCAGTTGCCGATGCGCACGCGCACGCGGTTGGTGGGAACGCCGGGGTGTTGGGCTGCATCGAATGCTGGGTAGCCCTCTGCGAGGAAGTAGCCGCGGTTTTCAATGCGGGTGCCGGGGGCGATATTGGTGCCGGTCACTTTCACCTTGAAGCTCCAGGTGAGCACGGCCTCTGGGTTGCCAAGGCGCTGCTCGGCGGCTTTTTCTAGGCCTGATTTGCTCAGTTGGAAATTGACCACGTTGTTGTTCACTACGATGCGGTAATCATCGGAAGTGAGGGTGGTTGTGCCGACTACGGCTTCTGAGGTGCCGTCAAGGTAGGTGAATTCGGCAGCGAGTGGGTCGGCGATCTCGGCGCGGTTGATGCGGCCTTGGCGGTCGGGTGCGGGCAGCAGCGCGGAGATAGCGAACTTCACTTCGTCGCCGTGGGCGGCGCAGGTTTTGCTGGTGGCTTTGTTTGCCGTGAGCGTTTGGTCTTTGGCGTTCACCTCAACGGTGTAGAGCCATTCTTTTTGGTTCTCCGGGTTGGTCATGGGCACGGTCACCACGAAGGGTGCGGCCACGCTTAAGTTTTTGCGCCCGGCGGAGGTGGGCGATTCGCTGACCAGGTAGGCGCCAAGCGGCAGATCGCTAAAGGTGGCGGCGCCGTCTTCGCCTGTGGTGGCCACGATGGGCTCACCGAGGACGTTGGTGCGCGAGCCATCGGCGTAGTAGTCGCTGATGTCGGTGCTGGCCAGTTTTTGCCAATCTTCGTTGTTGCTCAGGTCGATATCGTTAATCCGCTGGATTTGGAAGTCGATGCCTGCGATTGGGTCACGGCTGAGATCTGCGTTGGGGTTGGTGGGATCGCCGTATTGGGTGAGGGGGTCGCCGGCGGATTTGTGAATGATGAGGGTGCCGGTGCGGGAGGCGTCGATAAGCGAAGAAGGCTGCGCGGAAGCAACGCTCATGCCCATGAGGGCGAGGAGACCGGCGGCGATCATCGCGAAGAGCTTGGTGAGGGTGCGCAAGGTTTACTCCACCTCTTCTTGGGCTTTGGAGCGTTTGATGCCGCGCACCGTCCATGCAATGCCGGCGATCAGCACTGCGAGGGACAAGATGAGCGCGAGGATCATCCACCACTGCCAGGGGTTATGTTTCTGGTTGAGGATTTCGCGTGCTTCTTCATCGTCGATGGGCACGCGGTGTGCGGTGAGCACAAGGCGGTGCGAGTTCACGCCATAGGGGGTACAGGTAATGAGCGTGACCAGGTCTTCGCCTTCAACCGGGCGCAAGTTATTGGTTTCGGTGGGCAGCACCACGCGGCGCTCGCCAATCTCGTACTTCATTACGCGGCCAGCCACATACACGGTGAAGCTATCGCCCTTGTCTAGGTCGACTAGGCGGTCCCACAGTGTTGCGTTGGGCAGGCCGGTGTGGCCGGTGAGTACCGAGTGGCTGCCTTCGCCACCAACGGGCAGGGAGGAGCCGTAGAGGTGTCCGATGCCTTTACCCAGCGTCTTTTCGTCGGTGCCGTGGTAAATGGGCAAGTCGGAGTCAATCTTGGGGATGATAATGCGCCCCATTACATCGTCAAGATCGAGTTCCTTGAGGTACTCCTGGTATTCGAGGTTCGATTCATCCACACGCGCAAGCCAGGGGTCCAGCACCGGCCCTTGGGCGTGGTTGCGGTTCCACTCTTCTGCGGAGGCCAGCGAAGCTGCTCGCTCTTCCTCGGTGGTTTCATCGTTAATGCGCGAGGTGTAGGCCTCGGCCTGCTTCGTCTGCGTCACGTTCCGAACCCACGTGCCCATCACGGGGTACATCACGATGGCAAAGCCGATGAGCACAATGATCAGCGGCATGATGCGCTGAAGCATGGAGCGCTCATTGGTGTGCTTGCCACCTTCGTGGCGTTCAAGCGACGCAGTTGTCACAGTGATCCTCTTTGGATTTTGAGTTATATGAAAAAGCTTAAGTGCGGTGGCGGGGCGCCAAGCTTGTCGACGCCCCACGCCACCAATTCAGGCCACACTCAAAGGAGTGCTGAGAACTTCATTAGGCCTTGTTCTCGCGGCGGTTGTTACGCACCATGTACAGTGCGCCACCAGCCATGATCAGGCCACCGATGATCAGCAGCATGGTCACACCGGTACCACCGGTAAGCGGAAGCTGGAAGCCACCGTTGTTCTTGACGTTCTTAACCGTCTTGGAGGTCAAAGCAACGTTGTCGGCACTGTCACGCAAAACCTCGAAGTAGTAGGGCTCAGCCAGCAGAGCGTAGCCTTCAGCAGCCTGGGTCTCCACGAGGCAGTAGCCGGAGGGATTGGTGGGGTTCTTCTCACCATTTACCCAGTCGTTGACGTGCAGGGACTTGATGGTGACTTTGCCCTCGCCGCCGGTGGTGATGTCCCGCTTCACGGGCTCGCCGACGAGCGAATCCTTATCATCGCAACGATAAAGATCGAATTTCACACCGCTTAGTTTGGCCTCGTCGTCACCAACCTTGGTTACCTCAACGTTGCCGTAGTAAGTCTCTGGAGACTCTTCGTCCGGAGTTACGTTAGGATCGGTGGGATCCTCTGGGTCGGGATCCGGAGCTTCAGAGTCCTTACCCTTTGCGTTGATCATTGCGCGGTTCTTGATCGGGCCAAGCTCGGTCTGGCTGTCAGGATCAGCAACCGTGAATTCGAACTGAGCCTGTACCTTGCGGGCTTCGCCACTAAGCTTGTCGAGCTTAGCCAAACCCTGGGGGGTGAATACGACCTTTGCCTGGCCCGGTGTCTCGATGTTCAGGTTATAGTCTACGCCGTCGACTACCTCAATATCATCACCGATCGTTACCCGAGTAGCCCTCGGATCCGACAGGCGATCGGAAGGATAGAGGTCGGTAAGCTCAACCTTTTCCAGCTCGGTCGCAGACGGAAGCTTACCATCTACGGTGTACTGAATCTTGCTACCGTTGGTAGTCGCGTCGTTGTCATTCACGGTCTTCGAAATGACATTTTCCTGCTTCTTGTTCTTGGGGTAGACATGAACGTCGTAGAGCCAAGCATTCTTTGCCTTGGGATCAGTGATCGGAAGGGTCACATAGAAAGCGTTAGCATCTGCTGCTGATTCGTAACCGGAAGGTGCAGAGGTTTCTTCCACCTTGTACAGACCGATCGATAGACCGTCGAAATCGGCGACGCCACTGCTATTAGTGGTCTTCGTTACACCTGGTTGCGTGAGATTTGCGTCTTCTTCTCCGCGCTGAATTCGCGCTGCCTTCTCCCAACCATCATTGGTCTTCAAATCGACGCCATCGACCTTGGTCACCTTGAATACAGCACCAGGAAGTGGTTCGCCAAGGTTACCCGTATCATCAATCTTCGATCCGTCCCCCTGGGCTACCCCTTGGTTGTTGGCAAACTTGTGAATATGCAGGTTACCGGATTCGTTGGTGATTCCGGTGGGGTTAGCGGTCTGCTGTGCGTATGCAGGAGCAGGTGCGAGGGTCACGGAAGCGCCAGCGCCGGTAACAGCGATTGCGCCTGCAGCCAGGGCTGCTGCCCAGCGGTGCTTGAGAGTAGTCATATAAATCCTCTTCTGAGTTTTGAGGTTGTGGTTGAACTTCAGTGGCAAAGTCATTTGCCAGGGTTCTCAAGGCAAATGCCTTTGAGAGGTTGCCACGGGTGATGCGATTGTGAGTAAGTTCGCGCCCGCGAGCACGTCGGTGCGTTTTACTTACTCGCTATTGCACCGGGGTCGATCCTGGATCATTGCTGCTCCTTCGTTTGGGTTTGCTTCGGACTATTGAGTTGTTGATCTTGCGTTATGCGCGGCGTCGGTAGGCCCAGAAGGCACCTGCCATGGCGATCAGTCCGCCGAGGATGAGGTACTGGGTGGGACCTTTAGCGCCAGCATCGGGCAACACGCCTACTGCGACTGGGAGCTTGAACACCCAAGCGTCGTTTTCGGCACTTACAGGCTTAACCGTTCCGCCCTGGCCTTCCGGCAGAGCGTAGGAGGCGAGGATGATGCCGCGGTCACCGTGGTATTCACCTTCATCCGGGACGATGGGAGCCTGAGCATTCCAACGGCACTTCAGGGTCTGATCCTTAGCCAGTGGCTTGTTCGGGGTGATGACCTTGGTCTGGTTATCGTCACGAACCGAAGCACCTTCACAGGTCAAACCGGTCATGTTGATCGGGCCTTGCTTCGCGCCGGAATCCTTGTCGAGGTTGTAATCGTCCAAGCGGATCTCGGTCAGCGGAGTGGTGCCGGTGTTCTTGACCTGGTACTCGATGGTGACCTGGTTGGTGCCACCCATGATCGAGGTGGCCTCTTCCTTGGTGTTGGCATCGGCGTTGTTGATGAGCTTCTTCAGCTCAACACCGGGGACAGTAGCGCTGACGCAGGCATCAGACTGCTGCTTAGCCTCTTTTGCGCCCTCAAACTCAACGTGGTTGAACAGACCCTTGGAGTTATTGCCACTCTCGCAGGTCAGTTGATCCTTGTTGACGCTGCCGGGCTGGTTTACCCGGTAGGTAACAACGATCTTTGCCGTCCGAGTCTCATTGACGTTGACGTCATTGGTCTTTGCAGGGTCAAGCTTCCAGCTATCGCCAGTCTTAGCGAGTTGGGTGCCACTCTGTACGAGAGGGTTCTGCCCATCGGGGAGAGCCTCAACGTTGGTCACGCTCATGCCGTTAGGTGCGGCCGGCTTCTCAATAATGGCTGGAACCTTGCCAGCACCAGTGCCCTTATTTTCGGCAGACACGAGGTACTCAACCTTGAAGGTCTGGTTTGCTTCGCCAGTGATCACGCGAGGTACAGCATCACCGAAAGGCTTCTTGGTCAGGGTGAAGTCTGGTTTGCCCTCGTAGTTCTGCACGGTGCAGGTGACGCGGTGCTGTGTTCCGACACCAGACAAGGAGAAGGAGTTTTCTTCCTTCTTGCTAGTTACGACGATGCCAGAACCGGAGCCATAGGAAACCGGGACATCGCTACCGTTTTTACTCTTAGCAGTACACTTCGCAAGTGTCTTCTGACCGTTTACCGACTGCTCATAGAGCTTGTAGCCATCCCGCTGGGTCTCTTTAAGAGTCATGGAACCAACGCCACTATCGGTCGGGTAGTGGAAGGTGGCCTTACCCTGGTCATCGGTGGCGATGGTGTAATTGTTTTGCACATTTGGGCCATTGAGAGCCTTGTCTGCAACGAATTCAAAACCATTCACGCTTTTTCCGGACTGGACCTTGCCAGTGCTGTCGACGATCTCCTTTTGCAGGTTCACGGTTCCCCAACAGCCAGAGGTTAGCGCATCGATCTTGGACTCCAGATTGGACAGGTCCGAAGTAGTGGTGTCATAACTATCGGCCCAACTCTGAACGAACTTAGGACCGTTAAGGGCT
This sequence comes from Corynebacterium pseudopelargi, assembly GCF_003814005.1. Classification (NCBI taxonomy): domain Bacteria; kingdom Bacillati; phylum Actinomycetota; class Actinomycetes; order Mycobacteriales; family Corynebacteriaceae; genus Corynebacterium; species Corynebacterium pseudopelargi. The sequence goes on from NZ_CP033898.1 coordinate 2,237,817, forward strand.
CGCATCGTGTAGAGCGGTCCCATGTAAATCCCCGTCACGGCGCGGTAGACGGCACGTCCCTTACCTGTTTTTTCATCAGGCCCAATCCTTGTCGAGAGGCCGATGGTCTCAAGCTTTCTTTCTGCCTGGTTGTGCCACATCCATGAAGGGTAGTAGCCATCTCTGCTTTCGAAATCGGTCTGAAGCTTTTCGTTTTGCGTTGACTTCCGCAGGTAGGAAGGGATGGGATCGCTATCGGCATACCACCAGTTAATCCAGGGGGCAAAGGTTGGTCGATTCACCAGATTCAAAACCGCAACCTCTTCACGGCCTACGACGCCAATACCAAAGATGGCGGTGCCAGCATTTTTGAGTTTAGCTGCCTGTTCAGTGACGTTAAGAAGATCTCGGTCCGTCGTGAAACCGTATCGACCTACCTGGGGATCAGATGTACTACTATTCGCCAAACCATCGGTCACGATGATGACGGCGTCGTAGCCACCCCTAGAAGCGAGTTCGAGCGCACCAGCGATATTTGAGCCGTCGTTGTTAGGCTCGGTACTTTTAACCCACTGCATGTTGCTTACGGCATTCTTGGCCTGCGCAACATTAGATGGTGTCAGCTCCGTTTTAGCCAGATTCTGCCTTGCAGTCGCATTGAAACTAATGATTCCCAATTGCGAACCGGTACCCACAAGGTTATCTATGGCGCGGTAAGCTGCGGCCTTAGCATTTTCCTTATAGGGCTCGGTGGAGCTCGAATTATCCATGATCAAAGCGATGCTTGCACCGCAGGTGTAACGGGGATCAATCGAGGGGTTCACCGCTCGTGCCGAACGGCGCCTATTCTGTCCCGCCAACTGAACCATGATCTCGTTGCTGTAGGGACCATCGATCTCAACGCTAAAGGCGTCTTCCTCAGACTCCTCTTCCTCAGATTCCTCTTCCTTTTTAGGCTCGGGATCTTCGGTAGGTTCCTCAGATTCGCTGGTGACAACCTCGGGGGTTTCACTCTCTACTGGCTCGTCTGCCTCGGCAGGAGCTTCAGGCTGCGCCGAGGGTTGATCCTCAACCTCATCGGCCACAGCCTGTTCAGCAGCATCGCGAGTGGCGTCGCTTGGAGCATCCGCCGCGCTTTCCTCACTAGTCGCCTCAGTTTCCTGCGCATGCGCAGGAGCCGGATCGATCCAGGAGATAGTTGAAATGGCGATGGCGAGCGCAGCAAGTAGTGCGAGCACCATTTTTGCGGCGCCCAGCACCTTGCGTGCGGGTTCAGTGTTTTCGTGCAACGAACTGCCTTCTACTTCGAGCGCGGGCGTGGGATAGCCCAACTCCAAATTTGCTAACTATCAACATTCATATCCCACAGAGGCCTCCGGGGCGTTACTCGGATTCTGGGATCATTTGCACTGATTCCCGCGCGGTTATTTTTTACGGCAATTTTTGCACTATTGTTTGTTTATACATCCACGTCATAACCTTGCGAGCCTTCCGAAAACTCCCCATTCCAGTTTTGTTGAATTATCCCCCATCCGGGTGTAGGTGCCGGCCTGGGGCCAGCTCCCCAGCCCCTCTAGGCGTTTCCCGCAACCCTTGGCACTTAACGCCTTACCCCTAAACGCTAGGATCAGGGCTCATGTCGGTGCCTACAACCTCGCCAAAGTCCAAACCCCAAGGTCTACGCATTGTGGTGGTGGATAATGGCGATTCCTACACCCAAATCCTGGCGGCCTCCTGCCAGCGAGCCATTGGCGTTGCACCGCAGGTAGTCGATGCGGACCTGGATATTCCGATCCCCGAGGCCGATGTTTTTGTTATCGGCCCAGGCCCTGGGCACCCCAGCCAAGTGGGGTCTTTGGCTCGTCGTATAGTGCACAGCACCACACCAGTCATTGGCATCTGCCTTGGGCATCAACTACTTGCCTACGAATACGGCGCCACCGTCGCGCCCGCCAAAAACCCGAGCCACGGTTTAGTCAGCACCGTCTCGCATTGCCAAGAAGACGTCTTTAGCGCAGTGCCCTCGCCTTTAGAGGTCATGCGCTATCACTCCCTCGACGTCACCGACCTCCCCTCCTGCCTACTCCCCCTCGCCACCGCCGAAGATGGCTCCAATATGGCGCTCAGGCACGCAACCAAACCGCAGTGGGGCGTGCAGTTTCATCCCGAATCCATCGGCACCCCCAACGGCGTACTACTGCTTCGCAACCTCCTCTTACACGCCCTAGAACTGCGCTCCTGGGCAAAGCAGCCCTATTTTGCGTGGCTGGAATTTGAAGGCAACACCACCATCGCGTGCGCTTCGGGCATTGGGGTGGGCGATACCCTCATCGGAGCCTGCACCTATGAGGCAACCGGTGGCAAAGACGCCGGTGCGTGGCACAAGGATCAGATCGTTGGGTTTAGGCCAGAAAAGATGGTGCAGTTTTCCGGCACCTTGCCCGAGATCCCCGGCAAAGCCACCTCCCACGGCAAGGTGCGCATCCGACATAGCCGCGAGCAATACCGCAGCCTGGTGCGCCGCTGCCAAGAATTCATCCGCACCGGGGATTCTTATGAGCTCTGCTTAACCACCGAGGCAAGCGTTGAGGTAGAAGATCCAGACCCGCTGGAGATGTATCTGCGCGCTCGCGGCGGGGCGATGAATGGTTTGCTCATTACCCCGGAAGTCACCTTGATTTCTGCAAGCCCCGAGCTTTTCCTGCGCTGCCGCAACGGCACCATCACCACCTTGCCCATGAAGGGCACGCGCCCCAGGGCAAGCAATGCCGAAGAAGATGCGGCGTTGCGCGAAGAGCTTCGCACCAGCACCAAGGATCGTGCCGAAAACATGATGGTCACAGACGTGCTGCGCAATGATCTCACCCGCTCCTGCGACCCGCTCTCGGTAGAGGTCACGCGCCTGTGCGAGGTAATGAGTTATCCGCAGTGGCATCAGATGATCTCTGAGATCTCCGGCTCGCTGAACGTAGATCCGCTTGAGGCTTTGCGCCTTGCTTTTCCTGGCGGTTCCATGACGGGCGCGCCCAAGCAGCGTTCCATGGATATCTTGCGCGAGCTCGAAGGCCGCCCGCGCGGTTGGTATTCGGGCGCAATGGGCATTGTTCAAGGCGAAAACGCCACCTTTTCCATGCTCATCCGCACCGCGGTCCTTCGCGGCTCCACCCTCACCTACGGCGCCGGCGGTGCCATCACGCAACTTTCCGACCCAGACGAGGAATACGACGAGGTACTAGCCAAACTCTCCGCCCTCTACCGAATGCTCTAGATGTTCAGCTCTTTTTTGCTTGTCGACGCCCACGCGCCCGCCCTCCCAGCGCACCGAGCCCGCCTTGCTGCCTTTGGCCCCATCGCGCAGCTCGACACCAGCCCGCTTCGCACACCTGGCACATGGAACCCCAAGATCGCCTGGGATGGCACCCAATGGCAGATCACCATGCGCCCGGCGCGCCCAAGGGCTAGCACCGTGGATATTCACGGCCTGATCCCAGACCAGCGCCGCGCGCCCACCATCAAGGGCGCAGATATCCCCTGGCTGCAATCCACCCTGGGCTCTGACAGATCCGAGGCGCTGCTGCTTGATAGCGCAGGCCAGGTGATTGAGTCCACCTTCTCCTGCCCCCTGGTGTTTGATCAACACCGCGTGTGGATGAGCACGCACCCACGGGCATTAAGCTCTACCACCGCCACGGTGATCTGCCCCATCCTTCAAGCCATGGGCTTTGAACTGCACCAAAGCCCCAAGGGCTTTCGCCCCGAATGGATCATGCACAAGCCCACGGTGTTACTCAACGCCTTTCATGGGGTGCGCGAAGTCCAGCACTGGGGCACCAGGCCTGCAGCAAGCACCCCGCTAGATGTAGCTGCACTCAATCAGGCCTTGTGGGCCAGCGCCGAAGATGTACGCCTGCTTAGTGGCCGTAGTAGCGGCCAAGGAACTCAGCTTTGAATTCCTCATAGGTGCCGTTATCAATGCTGGCCCGGATATTGTCTACTAGGCGCACCATGAATTCCACGTTGTGCATGGTGCACAGGGTGCCCGCCAAGAACTCCTTGGCCTTGAGCAGGTGGTGCAGGTAGGCACGCGAGTAGTTTTCAGATACATAGCCGCCGAACTCCTCGTCGATGCCGGAGAAGTCTCGCTTAAAACGCGCATTCTTTAAATTCAGGCGCCCATCCAAGGTGTACACCCCGCCTCGGCGTGCCAGGCGCGTAGGTGCTACACAGTCGAAGGTATCGGCACCGGCCTCGATGGCGGTAAAGAGATCATCTGGTTCAGAAATACCCAGCAGGTGCCTTGGCATCTCTCGCGGCAGCTCATCACAGACCCAGCCCACGATGGTGCCCAAGTTTTCCTTTTCCAGCGCGCCACCAATACCAAAGCCACCAAAACCACGGCGGCCTGCATCTAGGGCCTCCTGGTGTAAATCGAGCAGCCCGCGGGTGGCTTGCCTGCGCAAATCCTCATACTGGGCGCCCTGCACCACGCCCCACAGCGATTGCTTGGGGCGGTGCGAACGCTCCTGGGTGAGGCGATCATGCTCGATCAGGCAGCGCCGCGCCCAGCGGTGGGTACGCGCCACGGAGGATTCTTGATAGGCGCGGGTATCTACCAAGGTGGTCAGCTCATCAAAGGCGAACATGATGTCTGCGCCCAAACCATGCTGGATTTGCATGCTCACCTCCGGGGTGAAGCGGTGCTTGGAGCCATCGATCACGCTGCGGAAATTCACGCCCTCTTCATCCACATGCGCATAACGATCCTTATGCCGGGCGCGAATGTCTTTTTCTTCCCAGCCTTTGGTATCCATCGCCAGTACCTTTTTAAAGCCAACGCCGAGGCTCATCACCTGGAATCCGCCGGAATCGGTGTAGGTAGGGCCGTGCCAATGCTCAAATTCCGCCAAGCCGCCGGCCTCATCCACCACATCTTGGCCGGGCTGCAAATACAGGTGATAGGCATTCGAAAGAATGGCCTGCGCACCGGTTTGCTTGATCTGCTCCGGGGTGAGGGTCTTCACCGTGGCCTTGGTTGCCACGGGGATGAAGGCAGGGGTGTGAATATCGCCGTGAGGCGTATGAATCACACCCGTGCGCCCATGCTTGCCTGGCTGCTGCTGCGCATCGGGCAGCTCGGTGCCAAGCTCAAATGCAATATCTTCGTGCTGTGCTTTCGCTTCACCTTCAGCATTGTTCATGCAGGCAACCTTAGCGCCTCACGCTAGGCCTGCACCTTTTCGGTAGCTTTTCGATGTTGCTGCTTTGCCTCATATTCCTTTTCTAGGGCCGTACCCTCGACGTCGATACGCGGCAAAATGGCATTGAGCCAACGTGGCATGTGCCAAGTCCTACGGCCCATCAAGAACATCGCGGCCGGCACAAAGGCCATGCGGATAAAGAAGGCATCAAAGAGCACACCGGCGCCGAGCGCAAAGCCGAAGATCTTAATAAAGGGCAAAGGCTGGCCAATGAAGGCCACGAACACCGCGATCATAATCAGTGCCGCGGCAGTGACCACCCTGGCCGTGGAGCTAAAGCCTTCCACGATGGATTCCTCGACGGGGTTATAGCGGGAATCGCCAAGCTCAGTCTCACTGCCATTTGGATGAGCCACATAGTGCTCGCGCATGGCAGAAACCAAGAACACCTGATAATCCATAGCCAAGCCGAAGCACACGCCAATTAAGAAGATCGGCATAAACGCGATGATCGGGCCTGGGGTATTTACCAAATCCCACAGGCCTTCCTGCCAGAACAGCACCGTCACACCAAAGGCCGCACCGATAGAAAGCAAGAAGCCCACACCAGCGACCACCGGCACCCAGAAACTGCGGAAGATCACCATGAGCAACAAGATGGCCAAGCCCACCACAATGCCCAAATACAGCGGCATCACACCGGCGAGTCTATTGGTGATGTCCTGCTGGATCGGCACCAAACCAGTAATGCCGGCGCGCACACCCGTGGCATCTTCTACCGCCTGCTCCTTGGTGCGAAGCGTAGAAATCATCTGATTCGTGGACTCATCCTCCGGGGTGCTTTCAGGAGTAATGAGCATCTGCGCACCCAAGCCATCCTCAGACACACCAATGATCTGCACATGCTTCACATCCGGGGTATTGGAGTAATTCTGCACCAGGTACTGGAAGGCAGCATTGGCAGCCGCGCGGTGCCGATCGCCTTCCTGCGCGCGAATCAGCGGCTGCAGCACAGGAGCATCATCGCGAACCTCATGGGCATCTACGGCCACCAGCATCTGCGAATTAATACCAGGGCCAAAGCCCTCACTGAGCAGCTCCGCAGATTTGCGCTGGGTGGTGTCTTTATTGGACTGCGTATCCGAGGGCAAAGAAAGGTGCAGCCTGGTGGCCGGATAGGTCAAGGCACCAAGGCCAATGATGCACACCACGATCACCAACGCTGGCACCTTGTGCACAAACTGCACCCAGCGGCGGCCCAGCGACTTCTTCGGAGCCGTGCGGGTACGGCGCCTGCGCCCACCCCGGCGCGAGCGGAAACCGCGATCACCCAACACACCAAGCAGAGCCGGCACCAAAGTCAGCGACACCAACACCGCCACCAACACCGTAAAGGCCGCGGCATAGCCCATATAACTTAAGAAGGTAATGCGAGCCACCGCCAAGGCCACCAGGGCAATGATCACGGTAAGGCCCGCGAAAGTCACCGCCGAACCCGCAGTACCAACGGCCATACCTGCGGCTTCTTGGTTGCTCATGCGCAGCCGCTCGCGCCGGTAGCGGAACATGATAAACAGCGCGTAGTCAATACCCACGGCCAGGCCAATCATCACCGCAAGTGCTGGGGTGGTGTTGTTGAGGTCTACAAAACCCGTGGCCAAGGTGATAGCCAAAGAGCCGATGCCCACGCCAACCACGGCAGTAATCAGGGGCATACCGGCGGCTAGAAGCGAGCCGAAGGTAAACACCAAAATCACCGCGGCCACCGAGATGCCGATGATCTCCGAGGTAGAGGAAATCGCAATCGGATCACCAAAACCCGGGCCGCCCGCTTCTACTTGCAGCCCTTGCTCACGCCCCAGCGCTAAGGCCTGATTCACCACATCGCGCTGCTCCTGGGTCACCTCACCCGGCATTGGCACATCAATAGAAAAGGTGGTGTAGCCAATGGTTTGATCGGGGCTTAACAAGGCCAAATTATCCGCATCGGCCTTAGCGGTGAGCTCTGGAAGCCCCTGATTAGTGAGCTGATCGTACACGCCGCGCTGCAGCTCAGGGCCTAAAATGGCGGGGTTGCCAAAACGCTGCGTCTCTGTGATCTCGTGGAGATTATCGCGGATATAGCCCACCACCTGATCCATAGCCTCAACATTGTGCGGCTCGGTTAAGGTTTGGCCCTCGGGAGCTTTAAACACCAAGTTCACACCCGTGCCACGCAGAGGATTCCTGGCCTCCGGGAATTGCTCCAAATAAATGTCGGTGGCTTCTTGGGAAGGGGTGTTTTTAATGGCGAAGTTATCCACATAGGTGCCACCCCAAGTGGCGGCAGCACCACCCATGGCCCCAAGAATCACGAACCACGCAGCGATCACGAACCATTTAGCTCGAAATGACCACGTGCCGATCCGATACAGCAGCTTTGCCAATGGGTGCTCCTAGAAGAGTGGGGAAATCGGGCTTTAGCTTATCCCAGCTCTAGAATTTGGCACCATGAGCACCAAAACTTTGCAGGCGCGCGTGCGCCTAATCGTAGGAATCGCCATCGCCTGGAACGTGGTGGAGGCCGCCATCTCCATTTGGGCCGGCCACGAGGCCTCCTCTGCAGCACTGATCGGCTTTGGCCTGGACTCCACCGTAGAGGTGCTCTCCGCCGCGGTGGTGGCCTGGCAGTTTTCCGCCCCCGACCCAGAACAGCGCGAAGCAGTAGCCCTCAAACTCATCGCCGGCTGTTTCTTCCTCCTGGCCTTCTACGTCACCTTCGAGGCCCTCACTTCACAACCCGCCCAGCACTCCACCATCGGCATCACCATCACTGCCTTGAGCGCCATCGTGATGCCCGCCCTCGCACTGTGGCAGCGCCGCACCGGCCAAGCACTCGGCTCAGCATCGGTGATTGCCGACTCCAAACAGCGCCTCATCTGCGCCATGCTCTCCGTCGCCACCCTCGCCGGATTAGTACTGAACTCGCTTTTTGGCTGGCACTGGGCCGATTCCGTGGCCGCGCTCATCATCGCCGCATTCGCCGTGCGCGAAGGCATCGAGGCCCTAAGAGGCGACCCCTGCTGCTAAATACTGCGCCGTTAGGCCCTCTCGCTTTTCGACGACCCGCGCCGGAGTTCCCTGCGCCACCAACTGCCCGCCGGCGTCCCCGGCGGACGCGGCTCACCCGCCCGCGCAAATTATTCTCCCGCGCGCCGCGGACAAGAATCGAGGTGGTGGGGTTGGGGTTGGGGGGGGTTGGGGGAGGTGGGGTTGGTAGTTGGCATGTCGATGCTCTTAGGAGGTTTTATGACTGGTTCTGGAACCACCCGTGCACTTTCCCATGTCAAACCGAACTCGATCCTGGAAATTCTCGCCGAATGACACGGGAAAACGCACACGCGACGGGAATAGTGCCTGGAGCTGAGGCCAAATGTGCAGTTTCCCATGACAAACCGGGCCTAATCCCGGAAATTTTGGCCAAACGCCACGGGAAAACGCACACCCCGTAGCTATAACGCCCGGCGCTGAGGCCAAATGTGCACTTTCCCATGACAAACCGCGCCAAAACCTGGAAATCCTGGCCGAATGACACGGGAAAACGCACACGCGACAGGAATAACGCCCGGTTCTGGAACCAAACGTGCACTTTCCCATGACAAACCGCGCCAAAACCTGGAAATCTCGGCCAAACGCCATGGGAAAACGCACACGCGACAGGAATAACGCCCGGTTCTGGAACCAAACTTGCACTTTCCCATGTCAAACCGCGCCAAAACCCAGAAAACTTGGCCAAATGCCACGGGAAAACGCACACACCCCACCCCACACCCCACACCCACCCGACAACGCAAAAACCTCCCACGCGAGGTGGGAGGTTTTTATTTGGCGGTAGCGGCGGGATTTGAACCCGCGGTTGGGGGTTACCCAACACTCGCTTTCGAGGCGAGCACCTTCGGCCGCTCGGACACGCTACCGTCGATCAGCTTATAAAACGCCGGTGCCAAACCTCAAATTAGCTGCGCAGGCGCTGGAAGAAGGACTCGAGAAGCTCCGCGCACTCAGCTTCGCGCACGCCGCCAAGCACCTCCATGCGGTGCATCACCATGGGGTCGCGGATTACGTCGAAAACGGAACCACACGCACCCGTCTTAGGTTCAAATGCACCGAAAATGAGACGGCCTAAACGCGCCCCCACCAAAGCCCCGGCGCACATGGTGCAGGGCTCCAAGGTCACGGCCATGGTGCAGTCGCTGAGTCGCCAACCGTCGCCGGTGTGTCCGAGGGCCTCTTGGATTGCGAGCATTTCTGCGTGGGCCAGGGGGTTTTGGTCGGCTTCGCGGCGATTCACCCCGCGGCCGATGACTCGCCCCTCAGGATCAAAAATCAGCGCCGCCACGGGCACATCAGAGGAGGGGGTGGTGTTGGCGTGGTCGAGGGCCATGCCCATGAGGTCGTGGGATTGGGCGCGTAGGGGCGTCGAAAAGCTAGGCATCGAGGGCGTCGGCGAACTCGTCTTCCATACCCATTTCCTCGGCCAGGCGCTGCAACTGCTCGGAGGCCCACCAGTCGGTCTCATCGCAAATAATGGCCATGACCTGCTCACTTATGCCCAAATCGGCCAGAATGTCGAAGTCGCCCTCGGCCCAGGGATCCTCATCAATATCGTCCGTGTCCGCCCCGAGCGTCTCCAGGACCTCGAGCGCAAAATCATCCTCGCTGGCGGCGGAGGCATCCGAAATGAGCAGACGCACCCCCTTCGGCGTGGGGCGCACGAGCACAAAATAATCATCCTCCACGCACAGCATGGCAAAGGCTGCGGATTCGGAGCGCAGGTTGCGCACGGCCCGGATGGAGGTGCGAAGGGTGGTGAAATCGTCTTCAAATTCCTTGATCTGCCACGCGCCATCCGCGCGCGTTACCGTCACCGCAAAATCCTGCTTCATACGCCAAAGGGTAGTCGGAATGTGCCACACTTGTCAGGTGACTTCCTTTCGCATTTCCCGCCCCATCTGCGTTTTAGGACTCGGCCTCATCGGAGGGTCCCTGCTCCGAGCGCTTGTCGACGCCAACGTCCCCACCTTCGGCTTCAACCGCTCGCCCTCTGGCGCCCGAGCCGCAGCGAAAGATGGCTTCGACGTAAGCTCAGACCTCCAAACCACCCTCACCCGCGCCGAAAAAGAAGGCGCCCTCATCGTGCTCGCCACCCCCATGACCGCCGTCGCACCGCTACTCGACGCAATAGCAGAACACGCCCCCAACTGCGGATTCACCGACGTAGTAAGCGTAAAAGGGCGCGTGCTTGACCAAGTCAAAGAGCGCAACATGGAAGAACGCTACGTAGGCGGACACCCCATGGCCGGCACCGCCAACAGCGGCTGGGAAGCCTCCGACGCCACCCTCTTCCGCGGCGCCCCATGGGTAGTGACCTTCGATTATGCCGAGGAACAACAGGCCCCCAAATCCTGGATCAAACTCTGGACCGACGTGGCCCTCATGGCCCAACTCGTGGGCGCCGAAGTGATCCCGGCGCGAGCCAAAGTGCACGACCGCGCCGTGGCCCGCATCTCCCACCTGCCACACATCCTCGCCGAAACCCTCGCCATCGTCGGCGACAACGGAGGCGCCCTCTCACTCTCCCTCGCCGCGGGCAGCTTCCGCGACGGCACCCGCGTCGCCGGCTCCGCCCCCTCCCTGGTGCGCGCCATGTGCGAAACCAACTCCGAAGCCCTGCTCACCGCCCTCGACGAGGCCATGGTTTTGCTTGCCGACGCCCGCGCCCACCTCGCCGAAACCAACCCCAACCTCGAAGAACTCATCGACGCCGGCTACCGCTCCCGCATCCGCTACGAAGCCCGCTCCGGCCAACCCTCCGCCGACTCGGTGAGCCCCCTGCAAATCTCATCCCGCCCCGTTTTCCGACTCCACCCCGGCGCACCCGGCTGGCTCAACCAGCTCAAACAGGCCGAAAACATCGGCGCCCGCGTCGAGGTGCTCAACATCGCCTAGGGCCGGGTGGGGGTTGGTGCCGTGGGGTCTGGGGCCCGGGGGCTCGGGGCCTGTTTTGTGCCGTTTCCCATGGCAAACGCTGGGAGTTTCAGGGATTCTGGCCTGATTGACACGGGAAAGTGCACACCCAGCCAAAAATCAGACCAGTTCCGGCACTCCCCCGTGTCATTTCCCATGACAAACGCTCGGAGTCTCGGGGATTCTGCCCTGATTGACATGGGAAAGTGCACACCCAAGCGGGTTTAAGCCCGTTTTTGCGCTCCCCTGTGCCGTTTCCCATGACAAACCCCAACAAATCCAGGAATCCTGGCCCGATTGACACGGGAAAACGCACACCCAGCCAAGAATCAGTCCAGTTCTGGCACTCCCCCGTGCCGTTTCCCATGGCAAACGCCAACAAATCCGAGGATCCTGGCCCGATTGACACGGGAAAACGCACACCCAGGCGGGAATCAACCCAGTTCCGGCACTCCCCCGTGCCACTTCCCATGACAAACGCCGCCAAAACTGGGGATCCTGCCCTGAATGACATGGGAAAGTGCACATCACACCCCCAACGGGGCGGGGGCGGGGGCGGGGCTAGGTTCTAGGGCGCGGGGTTTGCCATCGGAGTTGTTGGAGTTTGCTGTGCCATCGCCAGGCTCCGGTGGTTTCGGGGGTGGCGTGTTCGTGGGCGGGCAGGTTGGGTTGGGTGGCGCGCATGACTTGGTCGATGCAGGTGTCGAATTGGGTGTCGATGCAGGCTGCGGAGTAGCGCAGGATTGTGTAGCCGTGGAGTTGGGCGGCGTTGGATTTCCAGCGGTCGATGATGAATTGTTCTTCGCTGTTGTGGTAGCTGTAGCCGTCGATTTCGATGATGAGCTTGGCTTTTTCGCAGACGGCGTCGAAGCGGTATGGGCCTATGGGTTTGTTGTGGCGCATGGTGAGGCCCATGTTGGCCAGGGTGGCGAAGAAGCGGCGTTCGGTGTTGGAGTCGCAGCCGATGGGGGCGCGTTTGAGGTCTTGTTTGAGTTGTGGGCCTAGGCGTGGGGTGTGGGTGGAGTCGTGAAGGCAGTTTTGGAGGCCTTCTGGCCCGGGGTAGGCGCGGGCGAGGAAGTCGCGGCGTTCGGTGGTGGTGAAGGCTGTTTTGAGTACGCGGGCGGTTTCAAGGGCGCTGGCGAAGGGGGCGTTGTTGGTGCTCTTGTTTGGGAGGTTGCGGCTGTGCCTCATGCGGAAGTATTCGTTGTTGATCAGCGCTTTTCCGCGTGGGACTTCGATGTGGAGTGGGAGGCTGAGGGGGCGTTGTTCGTGGTGTTCTTGGGCGGTGGTGCCTGTGAGTACGGCGAAGGGTTTGTGTTGTTGGAGCCATTGGATCAGCGTTTCGATGCTCGGGCGCCCGCGGCTGTAGTGGCCGCGGAATACGCGCACGAGTTCGCCGTTTTTGAGTAGGGTGCTCAGGGTTCGGCGGCTGATGCCTTGGTGTCTGAGTGTGTTGATGTGTAGAAGCTTCACACTATTGTTAGACGTATTTTAGGCGCTGAGGTTCCCTAGCCATTGTTTGTGCAGGTCGGTGCGCCCGTTTTCTTCGGGGTGGAAGGAGTAGGCCACGTGGTGTCCGTGGCGGATGCCGACGATTCTTCCGTCTGTGAGTTGTGCGATCACTTCGGTTTCGCCGGCGTCGGTGACTTCGGGGGCGCGGATGAAGGTGGCCGGGTGGGCGTCGATAAGCTGCTCGAAGGAGTCTTTTTGTGTGCCGAAAGCATTTCGACGCACGCGTATGGGCAACACGCCGAGCGTTTCTTGGCCGGGTGCGGGGTTGTCTAATTGCGCGGCGAGGTAGATCAGGCCGGCGCAGGTGGCGAAGGCGGGCAGCCCGGATAGCAGGGCTTGGCGCAGGGGTTTTGCGAGGCCGAAGGCGCGGGCGAGTTTGTCTATGACGGTGGATTCGCCGCCGGGGATGATGATGCCGTCGAGGCCTTCGAGGTCTGCGGGGAAGCGCACGAGGCGCACATCGTGGCCAAGCTGCTCCAAGACGGCGCGGTGTTCTTCGATGCCGCCTTGGAGTGCGAGGATGCCGATTACCATCCGCGCTCCGCAAGGCGGTGTGGTGCGGGGACGTCGGCGACGTTGATGCCGACCATGGCCTCGCCTAGGTTGCGGGAAACGTCGGCGATGAGCTTGGCATCGTCGTAGGCGGTGGCGGCTTTGACGATTGCTTCGGCGCGCTTGGCGGGGTTATCGGACTTGAAAATGCCGGAGCCCACGAATACGCCTTCGGCGCCCATCTGGCGCACGAGTGCGGCATCGGCTGGGGTAGCCACACCGCCGGCGACGAAGAGCACCACGGGCAGCTTGCCGGTTTCGGCGACCTCGGCTACCAGGTCGTATGGGGCTTGGAGTTCTTTGGCGGCCACATAGAGCTCGTCGCGGTCGAGGCGCTGGAGGCGGGCGATTTCGCCTTTGATGGTGCGCAGGTGGCGCACTGCTTCGGATACGTCGCCGGTGCCGGCTTCACCTTTGGAGCGGATCATGGCGGCGCCTTCGGTGATTCGGCGTAGGGCCTCGCCAAGGTTGGTGGCGCCGCAGACGAAGGGGACGTCGAAGTCCCATTTGTTGATGTGGTGGGTGTAGTCGGCGGGGCTGAGCACCTCGGATTCGTCGATGAAGTCCACGTTGAGGGCTTCGAGCACCTGTGCTTCTACGAAGTGGCCGATGCGGGCTTTGGCCATCACTGGGATGGAGACGGCGTCGACGATGCCTTCGATCAGGTCTGGGTCGCTCATGCGGGCCACGCCGCCTTGGGCGCGGATATCGGCGGGTACGCGTTCTAAGGCCATCACGGCGGAGGCGCCGGCGTCTTCGGCGATGCGTGCTTGCTCGGGGGTGACGACGTCCATGATGACGCCGCCTTTGAGCATGTCTGCCAGACCGCGCTTGACTCGGGTGGTGCCGCGGCGAGTTTCGTTTTCTTGGTGTTCAAAAGCCATGGGGTTCATTGCAGCACGCAAAAGTGGTTCAATGGAAGATCCATATTCAGCGTGTTGCACTAGACCACTTGGAGGATGCGTGCGTTCTGAAATCGCCGCGGAATTAAACCTTTGCATACAAAAAGATGCAGCACAGCCCATTCCCGTGCAGCTCACAGCCGAAATCCGCGAGCTGGTAGCAAAGGGCAAACTCGCCCCCGGCGACCCAATCCCCTCCACCCGCGCGCTTTCCACACAATTGGGGGTAGCTCGCGGCACCATCGTGGCCGCCTATGAGCAACTCCAGGGCGAGGGCTACCTCATCTCCGAGCGCGGATCGGGCACGCGCATTAACCCCCATCTGCGCCCCGTTCAACCCACACCACCCCCGAGCAAAAAGCCCAAGGCCCATAAAAGCCTCATGCCCCTTTCCCCCGGCGCGCCCGATACCAGCGCCCTGGTGGATCCGACGTGGCGTGCCGCCTGGCGCGAAGCCGCTGCTCAGACCCGCGCCTTGCCCACTGCGGGCGCCTATGAGCTGCGCGAGGAGATCAGCCATCATTTGCGCCACATGCGCGGGCTGGTGGCCGAGCCTGAGCGGATCATTATTGCCTCTGGCGCCCGCGAGGGGCTGATGGTGTTGTTGCATGCGCTTGGCCCCCAACTGGAGGTTGGGGTGGAATCGCCTGGTTATCCCAGTTTGCGCAAGATTCCTGGCCTGCTGGGCCATCGTTTGCAGGAGGTGAGCACCGATGAGCACGGCATCCGCACTGATCAGCTCGGCCACATGGACGCGCTGATCGTCACCCCCAGCCACCAATACCCCACCGGCGGTTCCCTGCCTGCGCAAAGGAGGACGGCTCTGGCCGAGTGGGCTTGTCGACGCAACACGTTGCTCATCGAAGACGACTACGATTCCGAGCTGCGCTACGCAGGCCAACCGCTGCCCGCCTTAGCTGCCCTCGCGCCCAATAACACTGCCCTTTTGGGCACTTTTTCTACGCTGATCAGCCCCTCTATTGCCTGCGGCTATATTGTGATGCCCCCGGATTTGGTGGAGGCGGGGTTACGGGTGCGCGAGCTTCTAAGCCAACCGGCGGGCACCATTACCCAGATTGCCTTGGCTCGCTATATGGCAAGCGGGGCGCTTCGACGCAGGACTCAGCGTTTGCGCAGGTTATATGCCAAGCGTCGCGATATCGTCACTGAGGAGCTCAGTGGTTTGGCGCACGCCACGCTGCGGCCTATTCATGGCGGCTTGCATGCTGTGGTGTTGTGCGAGCGTGATGCTCATGAGGTGGTGCGTGCCTGCGCTGCCCAAGGTCTTGGGGTGACGGCACTCAGCGAACACTGGGGTGGTTCGGGCGTGAGCGACAACGGGGTGGTGATTGGCTTCGGGGCGCATAGCGATGAGGATCTCAGGCGCGCGCTTCGTATCCTTGCCGGAGAATTGAGAAAAACCCCGGCCTAGGCCGGGGTTTTGTCTTCGTTGGTGCGCCCGGAGGGATTCGAACCCCCAACCTTCTGATCCGTAGTCAGATGCTCTATCCGTTGAGCTACGGGCGCTTGCAACAAGAGACTAATGTAGTCGTACCTGATTGCAATGGTCAAATCTGCAGTTCAGGCTCCTATTGCAGGCTAAAAACTAGCGGGGCATGTTGCCGATATTGCTCTTGGCTAGGTCGATAAGCTCACGGAATCCGCCCTGGATCGCGGTGCGGGCAGAAGACTTGGCAAAGCCCGCGATCATTTCAGCCGTGATGTCTGGTGGGACTGAGAGGGAGTCTGGGTTCGTTACTGCGTCGACAAGCACTGGGCCATCATGCTGCATGGCCTCCTGCAAGGCCGGGCGAAGCTGCTCGGGCTCAGTCACGCGGATCGACTTGATGCCCACGCCCTCGGCGATGGCGGCATAATTTACCGAGCCATTATCGGTGCCGAAGGTGGGCAGGCCCTCCACCATCATTTCGAGCTTGACCATGCCCAGCGCGGAATTATTAAACACCACCATCTTCAAGGGCAGCTCGTGGAGGCGAACGGTGATGAGCTCGCCAAGCAGCATGGCCAAACCACCATCACCGCACATGGCCACCACCTGGCGTTCGGGATGCGCCAACTGCGCGCCGATGGCCTGCGGCAAAGCATTGGCCATGGTGCCGTGGCGGAAGGAGGCCAAAAGCTGACGATCGCCGGGGTTATTCATATACCGAGCGCCCCACACCGTGCACATGCCCGTATCCACCGTGACGATGGCATTCGGATCTGCCTCCTTATCCAAGGTGGCCGCCACGAACTCGGGGTGCAAGGGCACCTGGTTGTGATCGCTGCGGGCATAGGCATCGACCACGTGCTCCTTCTTCTTCTCGTGTACCTTGAGCATCTTGCGCAAGAAGGAGTCGTCTTCCTTGGTATCTACTGCGTCGATGAGCTGTCGCAGCGTCACCTTCGCGTCGCCGTGCACCGGGTACTTGGTGGAGGTGCGACGCCCAAGGCGGGTGCCATCGACGTCGATCTGCGCCACCTGCTCGGGCAAGAAATCGCGGTAGGGGAAGTCCGTTCCCACCAAAATTGCTAAGTCCGCCTCGTGGATGGCCTCATGGCAAGCGCCGTAGCCAAGCAAGCCCGTCATGCCCACATCAAAGGGGTTATCTGGCTGCAGGCCCATCTTCCCGCGCAGTGCATGGCCGATGGGGGCCTTAATCTTTTGGGCAAGCTCAAGCAGTTCCTCGCGCGCAGGTACTGCGCCATAGCCTGCAAAGAAGGCCACAGAATCGGCCTCGTTGATGGCCTTGACCAAGGCATCAACCTGCGGCTTGGGCGGCACAACGGTGGGTGCAATATCTGAATAGTGCCCATCTAAAGAGGAGTGCTTGACGGCATCGAGCTTTGATACATCGCCAGGTAGCACCAGCACCGAAACGCCATTGCCCAAGAGGGTGGACTGAATGGCGTGGTGCAGGGCCTGGGCGCCCTGGGCGGGATTGTGCACCATCTCGCAGTAGGCGGAGGCATCTTCAAACACCTTGGTGGGGTGGGTTTCCTGGTGATACTCACTACCGATATTTGGGGTAGGAATGTGGCTTGCAAGCGCCAGCACCTTGGCGCGGTTGCGGTGCGAATCGTAGAGGCCTTGCAAAAGGTGCGTATTGCCAGGGCCACAGGAGCCGGCGCACACTGCGAGCTCGCCGGTGAGCAGGCTTTCTGCGCCTGCTGCGAAGGCGGCGGCCTCTTCGTGGTGAACGTGCACCCACTCAATGCTGGAGTGGGAGATGGCATCGGTAATGGGATTAAGCGAATCTCCAACCAACCCATACACGCGGCGCACTCCAAGCGCCTCGAGGTGTTGTACTAACTGCTCAGCAAAACTTTGCGACATACCTTCCAAGCCTCTCTTAGACGCAGGACTTAGCCCCCACAATAGCGTCGCATTAAGGCTGTGCGCACCGAAAATGCAAAAAACCTTGGCGTTGAAACCAAGGTTTTTCTTGTGCGCCCGGAGGGATTCGAACCCCCAACCTTCTGATCCGTAGTCAGATGCTCTATCCGTTGAGCTACGGGCGCGTGCTTCACCAGACCCGGTGAAACCCTCCCCCAAAAGGGAGGTTGGCGGAGACGACAGGATTTGAACCTGCGGTCCCTTGCGAGACAACTCCTTAGCAGGGAGCCCCATTCGGCCGCTCTGGCACGTCTCCAGCAGTTCATAGCACAAGGCTTTGAACCTCAGCTGATTGTACAAGTGACTCCCACGATGGACAAATACGCCCCTATCACCTGCAGATGCGCACCCATTTTCGCAGCCAAAGGCCGATCCACACCCGCCGCAAAACGAGGGAAGTTTAGAATGACGAACATGGCCAATTTTGCAGATTCCACTGCCCGCTTCCGTATCCGCGGAGATCTCGGCGGTATTCCCAAATACCTGCCGGGCAAAAGCTCACCGGATGCCATCAAATTATCTTCCAATGAAGTAGCGCACGCCCCACTCCCGGGCGTTGCTGAGGCCATGGCCAAAGCCACCGCTCAGGCCAATCGCTACCCGGACATTGTGAACGTGGAACTGCGTAAGAAATTAGCCGAGCACCTCGGGCTCGACTGGGAGCAGGTGGCCGTGGGTGTTGGGTCTTCTGCCCTGTGCCAGCAATTGGTGCAAATTAGCGCAGGACCGGGTGATGAAGTGATCTACCCCTGGCGTTCCTTCGAGGCCTATCCCATCTTTGTGCAGGTCACCGGCGCTACCGCGGTTCCGGTGCCGCTTACTGCAAGCGGGCACAATGATTTAGAGGCCATGGCCGATGCCATCACCGATCGCACCAAGCTGATTTTTGTGTGCAACCCCAATAACCCCACCGGCACCACGGTAAGCAAGGCCGATTTTGATCGCTTCTTAGAACGCGTGCCCAAGGACGTCATCATTGCCCTCGACGAGGCCTACACCGAGTACCTGCGCGTAGAAGACACCCCTCATGCACCCGAGCTTCTCCACGATCACCCCAACCTCATCGGACTTCGCACCTTTTCTAAGGCCTATGGCCTTGCAGGCGTGCGCGTGGGCTATGCCTTTGGCGATGAAGAAATCATCGACGCACTCAACCGCGTCGCCTTGCCCTTTGGCGTGAATGTCGCCGCCCAGTCCGGCGCCATTGCCTCCCTGGAGGCCAATGAGGAGCTGCTGGAACGCACCGAAGAGGTAGCGCGCAATCGCGATATTGTTTCCGAGCGCCTTGGCCTGCCGCGCTCCCAAGCGAACTTCGTGTGGATCGACACTGATCAAGGCGAAGCCATTGCCGAGCAGCTTCTTGCCCACGGCGTGATTGTGCGAGCCTTCCCAGAAGGCGTGCGCATCACCGTGACCAGCGATGAAGAAACCCAGCGCCTGCTTGAGGCCTGGGAGCAGGTGCAGATTTAGCCCCCGGCAAAAGGAGGCAGAATATCTACCCGCTGCACGCCGCTGAGTGGGGCGTCTGCTTCGGCGCGGGCGCCGTCGACAAGGAAGGTGCAGCGCTCAAGCACCTGTCCAAGGCTAAGGCCACTATCGGTGTGCTGCGTGCCTAATTGGGCAAGATGCTCAAGTAATTGGCCCAAGGTGCCCTCAAATTCGAGGTGCTCGACCTCTGTGCCCCGGGCGGCTCGCGCAGCAGCAAAATAGTGGATCTCCATGCAGCACAGCATAACGCTAAATTAGATAGAAAATAGCCGTGCTTAATGGTCAGGAGTAAGCAATGAAGCGCAGCGCGCGGGTGCTGGTGGCCTCTACAAGAGCCGCCGCCGGAACATACGAAGACACCACCGGCCCCGAACTCGTCCGGTGGCTCCGCAGCCTCGGCTTCGACACCCCTGAGGCCACCGTGGTGGCAGATAAGGATGTGGCGTGGGGCGTCGAAAAGCTCCTTGGAGCAGACATCCTCATCACCACCGGCGGCACGGGCATAGGCCCCGAAGATCAAACGGTGGAGGCGGCGCAGGCGCACATTGATAAACCCATGCCCGCGATCATGCACGCAATCTGGCAAGAAGGGCTCAAAAACACCCCATACGCAGTGCTTTCGCGCGGAGTAGCAGGCATGGCCGGACGCAGCTTCATCTGCACCCTGCCCGGCAACCCCAACGCCGTGCGCGACGCCACGACAGTGCTCGAACCACTGCTCGGCGCGATCATCGACACCGCGCGCGGCAACACCCACCAAGGCCACAACGACCCCGAATACGTCCAAGCCCAAACCGGGAAAGTGATCGCAGCCAGCATCAACGACTCCCCCATCGACGCAGAACACGCGCGGCGCGAAACCGCCACCCCAGCCATGGGCGCCGTGGTCACATTCGACGGAGTGGTGCGCGACCACGACGGCGGCGAAGCAGTAGCCGACCTCACCTACACCGCGCACCCCGACGCCGAAAACGTCATGCGCGAAGTGTGCGAACGCATCGCCGCCGAACACCCCAACGCCCGCATCTACGCCGCCCACAGAACCGGGCCGCTCGCCATCGGAGACACCGCCTTTCTCGTCGTGGCCGCCGCCGCACACCGCCACGACGCCTTCCACGCCGCCAGCGCCCTCGCCGACGCCGTAAAAGCCGAAGTGCCCATCTGGAAGGAACAACACCTGCGCGACGGCCGCACACAATGGGTAGGCATCGAGTGAGATACGCACGCCAAGAAACACTCATCGGCCCTAAGCTGCAAGAAAAGCTTTTCGACGCCCACGTCACCTGCATCGGCGCCGGCGGATTAGGATCCCCCGCCCTGCAATACCTCGCGGCCGCCGGTATCGGGCGCATCACCATCATCGACGACGACCACGTCGACGAATCCAACCTGCACCGCCAAGTTCTCCACAACACCGCCGACGTGGGCAGACCCAAAGTGGAATCAGCCCGCGACGCACTCTTAGCCTTAAACCCCAACGTGCACATCGAAGCCGTGCACCAGCGACTGCGCTGGCCAGAAGCCATGGACTTAATCCAAGGCCAGGTAGTGCTCGACGGCTCCGATAACTTCGACACCCGTCACATCGTCTCTACCGCCTGCGCCCGCAAAGGCATCCCCCACATCTGGGCCGCAATCTTGGGCTTCGACGCCCAAATGTCCGTGTTCTGGGCAGGTCACGGCCCACTTTACGAAGACCTCTTCCCCCAACCTCCCCAACCAGGCCAAGTGCCAAGCTGCGCCCAAGCCGGCGTCCTCGGCCCCCTCGTCGGCGTCATGGGATCCGCCATGGCCATGGAAGCCATCAAACTCATCACCGGACTCGGCACCCCACTATTAGGCACCCTCGCCTACTACTCATCCCTAGAACAAACCTGGGACCACATACCTTTGCGCAGCTCAAACACCACCCTCAACCGCGTGCTGAGCGAGCCACCAGCCACCCAAGCACACGCCCCCACCATCACCGTCGCCTCCTTTACTGACACCTCCTTCACTGGCCCCGCCACGCCACTCATCGACGTGCGCGAACCCCACGAATACGCCCTCACCCACATCCCCGGCGCCCAAAACGTACCCCTATCCGCCATTAAGGCCGGCGCCCTCGTCCCCAACAACGCAGTGCTCTACTGCCAGGCCGGCATACGCTCCGAGCAGGCATACTTCCTGCTCAGCGAGCGCGGAGTCACGGGACTGCGCAGCCTGCGCGGCGGCATCGACGCCTGGGAGGGCTAAAACGGGCTGGGGTTGTTGGGGTTAGGGCTGTGGCTGTGGCTGCGGCTGTGGCTGTGAAGCGTGCACTTTCCCATTACAAACGAGGTGGAATTCGGGTTTTCGAGACTGATTGACACTGGAAAGTGCACATCGAGGTGCTCCTAGGCAGGTGGCTCAGCCCGAAGCGTTCACTTTCCCATGACAAACGGGGTGGAATTCAGATTTTCGTGGCCGAATGACACGGGAAAGTGCACACACCAACGGCCTAAGCCAGGTAATCGGACCCCAAGCGTGCACTATCCCATGACAAACGGCGTTGAATTCGGGTTTTCGAGGCTGATTGACACTGGAAACTGCACACCCGACTGACCTAGGCCAGGTAATCGAACCTCAACCGTGCACTTTCCCATGACAAACGGCGTTGAATTCAGGTTTTCGAGGCCGATTGACACTGGAAAATGCACATCGAGGTGCTCCTAGGCAGGTGACTAAGCCCGAAGCGTGCACTTTCCCATGACAAACGGAGTTGAATTCGGGGTTTCGAGGCTGATTGACACTGGAAACTGCACACCCTAACGACCTAAGCCGGGTTATTCGACCCAACCGTGCACTTTCCCATGACAAACGCAGCCCAAACCTGGAATCAGAACCCAACTGACACTGGAAAGTGCACACGTCGCGGGATCTACAGCCTCTTCTGCACCCAACCGTGCATTTTCCCATGGCAAACGGAGTGGAATTCGGGTTTTCGAGGCTGATTGACACTGGAAACTGCACACCCTAACGACCTAAGCCGGGTTATTCGACCCAACCGTGCACTTTCCCATGACAAACGCAGCCCAAACCTGGAATCAGAACCCAACTGACACTGGAAAGTGCACACGTCGCGGGATCTACAGCCTCTTCTGCACCCAACCGTGCATTTTCCCATGGCAAACGGAGTGGAATTCGGGTTTTCGAGGCTGATTGACACTGGAAAATGCACATCGAGATGGCCCTAGGCAGGCGGCAAAGATCCAAGCGTGCACTTTCCCATGACAAACGAGGTGAAATTCAGGTTTTCGACGCGGAATGACACGGGAAAATGCACACCCGACTGGCCTAAGCCAGGCACCCAGTCCCCTACCCGTGCACTTTCCCATGACAAATGGGATCAAATTCAGGTTTTCGGCGTGGAATGACACTGGAAAATGCACACGCGGGGTCATTCAGGGCGCGAAGAGTAGTGAGCACTCGCCAGGCTCCTCAACTTGAACAGGTTGGGGTGCCTAGAAGTTCGAGACTCAAGACGCGCGAAAGCCCCGCCGTGGAGGGCAGTCCTAAGGCGGGGCTGAGCGTTGAGATGCTGTTCTTATTCAGTGGGTTCAGCGGCGGCTTCTTCGCCCGGAGCTTCGGCAGCATCTTCGCTAACCTCTGGGGAAGCCTCTTCGGAAGCTTCCGCGGCAACCTCATCGGAGGCTTCTTCAGCAGGTGCCTCGGCAACCTCTTCGGTTGCTTCCTCAGTTACCTCAGGGGTGGCTTCTTCGGTGGCGGGCTGCTTCTCGGAGGAAATTGGGGTGGGCTCCTTGTCGGCAGAGCTCGACTGCGCGATCGGAACGATGAGGCCAGCGATGGCGGTGATGGCGGAGATGATGAGGGTGAAGGTGGACATGTAATGCCTTCCATTGAGGGAATCTACGATCGTTCATCGCTTTCAAAGTGTTACATCTTCGAAACCGACTGGTTGAACATTACACTTAGCCACATTTTGTTGGCAACCGTTAGCGTTAAAAAACTTCAAAAGGCTGCTCAATCAGCGAGGCCTGGCGTTGCTCATGTCGCCCCTCCCGAGTAAAACACGGCCTAAAACGAGTGCTACACCCACGAAAAACCCCCACCAACCAGGCAAAACACCAGGTCAGCGGGGGCGCTCAAATTGCGGAGGCACAGGGATTTGAACCCTGGGTTGGTTTCCCAACGCTGGTTTTCAAGACCAGTGCATTCGGCCGCTCTGCCATACCTCCAGCTCGTCCTGCTCAGGGGCGCCAAAGGCGTTTGCTGGGCTGGAACAGGCTCAAAGTCTACCCCAAAACTGAGTTTTCTTTTAACGTGGGAGGGTATGAAGGCAATTCAGGTACAAGACGATCAACAATTGGTGCTCGCTGATGTCGAGCGCCCGGAGCTCAAGCCGGGCGAGGTGCTGGTGAAGGTGAAGGCTGTGGGTGTGAACCGCGCTGATCTTCTTCAAGCAGCCGGCCATTATCCGCCGCCGCCTGGCACTTCTGAGGTGCTGGGCCTGGAGTGCGCGGGCGTCATTGAGGATGCTGGCGATACTGATCGCGAGCAGGGTGAGAAGGTTGCTTGCTTGCTCGCTGGTGGGGCTTATGCCGAGTATGTGGCTGTTCCTGAAGGTCAGCTCATGCCAATCCCCGAGGGCTATTCCTTTGAAGAGGCCGCCTCTGTGGTGGAGGTCGCCTGCACTGTGTGGTCAAATCTTGGGATGCTCGCGGGCTTAGAGCCTGGTCAAACGCTGCTGATTCATGGTGGCGCTGGCGGCATTGGCACCTTCGCTATTCAGTTGGCTAAGCACCTTGGCCTCACAGTGGCTGTGACTGCTGGTTCCAAGGAGAAGTTGGAGGCGTGCAAGGATCTGGGCGCGGATATCCTCATCAATTACAAGGAGGAGGATTTTGCTGAGGTGTTGAAGAACAAGTGCGATCGCATCCTCGACATCATCGGTGCGAAGTACTTGGATCAGAATGTGAAGGCCTTGGCTAAGGATGGCCACATGGTCATCATTGGCATGCAAGGTGGCGTGAAGGGCGAGTTGAATATTGGCCGCCTGCTTTCTAAGCGCGGCACCATCTCGGCCACTGCGCTGCGTGCTCGTGATTTGGATGATAAGGCCAATATTGTGCGCAGCACGACTGAGCACATTTGGCCTTTGTTGGCCAAGGGTGTGATTCGCCACCACATCCATCAAACGCTGCCGCTTGAGCAAGCTCAGCGCGCGCACCAGATGCTTCAGGATGGAGAAGTCACCGGCAAGCTGGTGCTCAGCGTTTAGCCGAGGCTGGCGACAACGCGGGCGAGCTGGTCAATATCGGCCACGGTATTAAATGGGGCGAGCCCGCAGGTGATCGCACCTTCTGTGTCTCCTAGACCCATTGCTTCGAGCAGTGGGTCTGCTTCGCTGATGGCGGCAACCAGGCCGTTGGTAAGCAGCCGCTGCTGGATGGTGGCTGCCGGTACTCCCTCGATGGCGAAGGTGGCGGTGGGCAGCCGATCCACATCTGCGCCGGCGGCTACTTCGCCGGTCACGCCAAAGACGTGCACTTTGTGCATGGATTGCAGTGCTTCGATGAGGGCGGCGCTGAGTTGTTCGCCATGCTCGGCTAAGCCCTCGATGGACCTGGCAAGGCGGTTCCTGCGGGTGCCGCGGGCGGATTCGTCGAGGTCAGCTAAGTGGTCGATGGCCGAGGCCAGGGTCATGGCTAAGGCTGGGGAGGCGTCGTCGATGAAGGCGCTGCGGTCGATGCGGGGGAACATCGTGTAGTCGCGAAACGCCAGTGCTGCGATGCCCGGAACTCCGAGGGCGCGGCCGTCGATGGCGACGATATCGGCGCCGAGGTCGCTGTGGCGGGCGCTGCGGTAGGTGATGGTGGGCGTGGCGTCGATAAGCATCCAAGCACGCGAGGCGGCGCGAACGTACTGGGCAACGTGGTAGGTGGAATGCACGCTTCCCACCTGCGGCGATGCGGTCTGCATCACGATGAGGCGCGTGGAGCCGTCGACAAGCCCACCAAATTGCCAGCTCGGCACCTCGCCGGTGCCCACATCGGGTTCGGCCCAGCGCACGGGCGCATCGATGTTCATCATGCGGGAATCGGCGCGGGAGAGCACCACCGAGGCATCGCGGCGCAACAGCGGGCGCGCGGCGCGAGAAAAGCGCGAAAGCAACACCGGCAGGCTAGGGCCCAAAATCACCGCATCGGAAGAAGTATCCGTGAGATCGGCAACAGCCCGGCGCGCCGCTAAGAACATGTCGCGGCCAGAGGCTGCGGGGGCAACGGCCAGCTTGGCGTGCGAACCCACCTGCTCGGCTGGGGCATCCATGCGCGGCAAGGTCGGCGCGGAACGAAACGCCCGCGCTGCTGCGGCGGCCACGCGCTCGGGGATCTGAGGCTGAATGTGTGCGTCCAGGTAGGTCCAGCCGTCGCCCAGCGAGGTGTAGAGACCTCGAATCCGAGCTACATCAACTGCCATGCCTGTTGCTCCCTCACTTCTGCTTCAAACCTTCGACCTTTTGCCGTTACAGTATGCCTGTCGTATCCAATCCTTGCACTATCCGGGCTATCGTAGGACGTTGTGCAGGACAACGCAGAGCATCGCAATATAGAGGCCACCATCGCCCGGATCACCAGTGCTGGTGACGGCGACCCGGAGCCCTCGCAGTCTCAAACGCTCGCCAGTGCCTGGAAGGATCTTACTTTCGGCTTCTCGCAGCACGAGCTTTGGCTGCAATTAGGCTGGCAGGACATCAAGCAACGCTATCGACGCAGTGTGCTCGGCCCGCTTTGGATCACCATCGCCACCGGCGTGATGGCCTTGGCGCTGGGTCTTTTGTACTCGGTATTGTTCAAGATTCCCGTGGCCGAGTTCCTCCCCCACGTCACTGTGGGCTTAATCATGTGGGGCTTTATCGCCGGCTGCATCAAAGAGGGCTCGGAGGTCTTCATCGCCAACGAGGGCTTAATCAAACAGCTCCCCTCAGCACTTTCGGTGCACGTGTATCGCCTGGTGTGGAAGCAAACACTCTTCCTCGCGCACAACATGGTCATTTGGGCCATCTTGATGCTCATTTTCCCCCGCCCTTTGGGTTGGGATCTGGCGCTGGCGGTGCCTGGTTTGGCGCTGTTGATTATCAATGGCGTGTGGGTGTCGATGTTCTTTGGCATCGTGGCTACGCGCTACCGCGATTTCTCCCCGCTGCTTGAGGCCCTCACCCAGCTTCTGTTCTACGTCACCCCCATCGTGTGGACCACCGAGACGCTCTATGCCCAGGGCGGCGCGGTGTCTGAACGTGCGGCCATTGCCAAGCTGAATCCGCTGTATCACTACATGGAGATTGTGCGCGATCCGCTCATTGGTAAGCCGATTGAGGCGGAGAACTGGATCGTGGTGGGCGTTTGCACCGTGGTGGGCCTGTTCTTGGCGCTGCTAGCCATGAAGCGTTGGCGTTTCCGCGTGAGTTATTGGGTTTAAACGATCAGGCAAGGTTAGGAGCACACCATGGTTTCAATTGATACTTATGACGCCTGCGTCGATTTCCCAATTTTCGACGCCAAATCTCGTTCCATGAAAAAGGCCTTCCTCGGTGCCGCTGGCGGTGCCATCGGGCGCAACCAAGACAACACCGTGGTGGTTGAGGCCTTAAAGAACGTCAATCTTCACCTCCGCGAAGGCGACCGCATCGGCCTCGTTGGCCACAATGGCGCGGGCAAGTCCACCCTCTTGCGTCTGCTTTCTGGCATTTATGAGCCCACCCGCGGCTCCGCGCATATTCGTGGCCGCGTGGCCCCCGTCTTTGACCTGGGTGTGGGCATGGACCCGGAGATCTCCGGTTACGAAAATATCGTCATCCGTGGCCTGTTCCTTGGCCAGACCCGCAAGCAGATGAAGCAGAAGATGGACGAGATCGCCGAATTTACCGAGCTCGGCGAATACCTCTCCATGCCGCTTCGCACCTACTCCACCGGTATGCGCATCCGCCTGGCTTTGGGCGTGGTTACCTCCATCGAGCCTGAGATCTTGCTTCTCGACGAAGGCATCGGCGCCGTCGATGCTGCCTTCATGGCCAAGGCACGTACTCGTTTGCAGGAGCTGGTGAAACGCTCAGGCATCTTGGTTTTTGCCTCTCACTCCAATGATTTCCTGGTGCAGCTTTGCGATACTGCCCTCTGGGTAGACCACGGGGAAATCCGCCAAGCCGGTGCCGTGGATCAGATCGTCGAGGCCTATGAAGGCCCCAAAGCCGGTGAGCATGTGCGCCGTTTGCAGCAGCGCATCGCCCAGGAACAAGCAGAGCGGGGAGCCTAAACCATGCCACTGAAGCCAAGTGATGCCATCGCCGCCGTGATCGTCACCCACAACCGTCCGGAGCTTCTGGCTCATTCCTTAGAGGTGGTGGCACAGCAATCCCACCCGGTGGATTGGGTGATCGTGGTAGACAACGACGACGACCCCAAAGTGCAGGACTTGCTCAAGCAGCACGCGGGCGATCGCGGGGTGTATTTGGCCTCCAAGCACAACCTCGGCGGCGGCGGCGGTTTTGCCTATGGCTTCTTGCACGCCCTCGCCCTTGGTGCCGATGCGGTGTGGTGCGCCGATGATGATGGCCGCCCCGAAGGCCGCGAGGTGTTAGCCACCCTGCTTGAGTGCGCCGCACGCCATGAGCTTGAGGCTGTCTCCCCTGTGGTGTGCAACCTTGAGCAGCCAGATCGCCTTGCCTTCCCCTTGCGCCGCGGTGTGCAGTGGCGCCGGCTGCGCTCTGAACTGATTGATCCAGCCCACCCCGAAGATGATCTGCTTGAAGGCATCGCCTCACTATTTAATGGCGCTGTGTTTTCCGCCCATGCCCTAGAGCGTGTGGGCGTGCCGGATTATCGGCTCTTTATTCGCGGCGATGAGGTGGAATACCACCGCCGCCTGCAGCGCTCCGGCCTGAAATTTGGCACCTGCTTAAGCACTGCCTATTTGCACCCCGATGGCTCCGATGAGTTCAAGCCGATCCTGGGTGGGCGCATGCACACCCAGTACCCGGATCAGCCCGGCAAGCGCTTTTTTACCTACCGCAATCGCGGCTATCTGATGAATCAGCCGGGCATGCGGCGGCTGTTGCCGCAGGAGTATGCGCGCTTTGCCTGGTTCTTCCTTGTGCAGCGCCGCGATCCGAAGGGGTTTGGCGAGTGGCTGCGCCTGCACCAGCTTGGCCGCCGGGAGCGCTTCGAACGCCCCTAGCCAGACCAACCAGCCAGCCCGGCCCAGCCCGGCCGAGCCCAACCAACCAGCCAGCCCTCCCCCAGCTAACCGCGCGGCATATTCACAAAGCGCGAGAAGTGCAGTTGGTGCGCCACAGACACGGTGCCGATGGGGCCGCCACGGTGTTTAGCCAAGATGATGTCGGCCTCGCCGGCGCGCTCGTCTTCGGTGTTTTGGGAGTCGGGGCGGTAGAGGAGCATGACCATGTCGGCGTCCTGCTCCAGCGAGCCCGATTCACGCAGGTCGGCCACCTGGGGGCGTTTATCGGTACGTGATTCTGGGCCACGGTTGAGCTGCGAGATTGCAACCAGCGGCACATCGAGTTCTTTGGCCAGCAGTTTGAGTTGGCGGGAGAATTCGGAGACTTCTTGCTGGCGTGATTCCACGCGCTTGCCTGAGCTCATGAGCTGCAAGTAGTCCACGATGATCAGTTGAATATCGTGGTCTTGTTTGAGCTTTCTGGCTTTCGCGCGGATCTCCATCATGGTGAGGTTGGCGGAGTCGTCGATAAACAGTGGGGCTTGGTCGATGCGCCCTACGCGATCCACAAGGCGATTCCACTGCTCTTGGTTGAGGTGGCCGCCGCGCATATCGGCTAGTTTGACTTCCGCTTCTGCCGAGAATAAGCGCATGGCGATTTCCTCGGAGCTCATTTCCAGGGAGAACACCACGGCTGCTTTGTTTTGTTTGATGGTGCAGGAGCGCACGAAGTCCAGTGCGAGGGTGGATTTACCCACACCGGGGCGGGCGGCCACGATGATCATTTGGCCGCCGTGGAGGCCGTTGGTGAGTTTGTCTAGGTCGCTAAAGCCGGTGGGCACGCCCATGGCCAGGCCGCCTTGAGAGTCGATCTCCTCGATCATCTTCATGGTGGATTCGGAGATATCCGCCAAGGCCTTGTAGTCGGTGGTCTTATTCTTCTTGGAAATGCGGAAGACTTCTTGCTGAGCCAAGTCGATCACTTGCTCAACCTCTTGGCCCTCGGTGCCCTCATAGCCCATTTGGGCAACGCGAGTACCGGCGTGCACCAATTGGCGCAGCAGCGCTTTTTCCGCCACCAATTCGGCGTAGTAGCGGGCGTTAGAGGAGGTGGGCACCGAGGAGATGAGCGTGTGCACATAGGGTGCCCCGCCTACGCGTTCGAGTTGGTTGCGTCGGTCGAGCTGGCCGGTGACGATCACCGCGTCGATCTCTTTATTATCCGAGTAGAGATCGATGATCGCCTCGTAGATCATCTGGTGCGCTGGGCGGTAGAAATCTTCGGGGCTGAGCAGCTCGATAATGTCGGCCACCAGGTGTGGGCTGAGCATGATCGCGCCGAGCACGGATTGTTCTGCCTCAATGTCTTGGGGCTCGCGGCGTGCTTCGCGGGTATTGGCCCGCGGTGCAGGTCCTGGTTCTTCTGGTGGCTCGGGTGGGAAGAAGTCGTCGTCAAAGCTGGGGTTAGTCAAGGTGTGCTCCTTCGGCGCGGGCGATGGCGTCTGCGGCGCGGATCAGTGCCAGGTGTGAGAAGGCTTGGGGGAAGTTGCCGGCTAGGCGCTGCGATGCGGGATCGTATTCTTCTGCCAGCAGGCCAAGATCGTTGGCAATACCTACGAGCTGCCACATGCGTTCGCGGGCTTGTTCGAGTTGACCGGAGGCCGCGAGCTGTTCGATGTACCAGAAGGTGCAGATCAAAAATGGGTACTCATCGCCCTCGATGCCGTCCATGCCCCCTTCGGTGCGGTAGCGGTAGACGAAGCCGTGGGCGTCGACAAGCTCCTTTTCGATCTTTGCTACCGTGCCCAGCATCTTTGGATCTTCGGCGCGGATGAATCCGGTGTGCGGCAATTGCAGCAGGGAGGCATCTACTTCGGTGTTGTCATAGGTTTGGGTGAAGCTGCCCTCTTCCTTGTTGAAGCCCCTGGCCATAATCTCGTCGTAGAGGGCGTCGCGGTGGTAGCGCCACAGCTCCGCATCCCCGTCGAGGCCGTGTTCTTCGACGGCGCGAATGGCCTCATTAAAGGCAGCCCACATCATCACTCGCCCGTGGGTGAAGTAGTGCAGCTCGCCTCGCATTTCCCAGATGCCGTGGTCTTTGCGGTGAATATTGTTAATGGTGTACTCGATCAGGCGTTTTTGCAGGCCCCAAGAGAATTCGTCTTCGGGGTATCCGGCATCACGCAGGCGAGCAAGCGCGAGCATGACCTCGCCCACCACATCTGCTTGGTACTGATCGGCGGCGCCGTTGCCAATGCGCACGGGCGTGGAATTTTCATAGCCCTTCAAGTGCGGCAGTTCTTGTTCTGCCAACTCGCGCTCGCCGCCAAGACCGTACATGATCTGCAGGTTTTCTACATCGCCGGCCACGGCGCGCAGCAGCCAGTTGCGCCAATCGGTGGCACCTTGGACAAAGCCGTGGCTCACCATCACCTCCACCGTCAAGGCTGCATCGCGCAGCCAGGTGTAGCGATAATCCCAGTTGCGCACGCCGCCGAAATCTTCCGGCAAGGAGGCGGTGGGGGCAGCGACGATGCCGCCGGTATCGGAGTGGGTAAGCGCGCGAAGCACCAGCAGGGAGCGGGTGACTTGCTCTTTCCAGGGCGAATCTACCTCGAGGTTGGATAGCCAATTGGTCCAGAAATCGTAGGTGAGCTCGAAGGCTTGGCGTGGCTGTGCTGGGGTGGGCACTTGTTGCCAGGAGGGGAACCAGGTAAGCGACCAGTCCAGTGTTTCGCCTGCACGCAGGGGGAAATCGCCCACCAGGCGCGGCACTACGGCACCGCCGGTGTGGTCTTCTTCTGGCGCGGTGGTATCGAAGAGCTTTGGCCCGGAGATCACGATGCCGTCTGGCCCTGCGGTGCACAGCAGGACTTCTTCGCCGGTTTCTTCTACCTCTGCGCTTCTAAACCACGGCAGGGCGCGCGCGTAGGAGAAGCGCACGCGCAGATCGTGGGTGACGGTGACTTCGCCTTCGAGGCATTCCACGCTGCGGATCAGGTCTGCTTGCACTGAGGAGGGCGGCAGGTAGTCCAGCACGCGGGCTTTGCCGGTGGGTGTTTCCCAGATGGTTTCGAGGATGAAGGTGTTGTCGAGGTAGCGTCGCTCGGTTACTTGGCCTCCGCGCATGCTGAGTTTCCAGCGGCCATCGTCTGGGGTGCCCAGGATTGAGGTGAACACTGCGGGGGAATCAAATCGCGGGAGGCATAGCCAGTCCACGCTGCCTTCTCGGGATACTAATGGGCCTGTTTGGAGGTCGGAGAGCAGGGCATAGTCTTCCAGTGGGGTGGCGAGGTGTCGCTCGGCTTGGTGGGCTGGATGGGCATTCATGTGCTCCATTATGGTGCACGACCCCCGATCGCTCGAATGCCCTGCTAGCTTGTCGACGCCACGTTATCCACAAGCATCTGTGGATACTTTGGCGTTTTCCCCGGTAGTTTTCCACAGCCCATGTGGATAGTTTGTGTAAGAAACTCGAACCCGCCCAGGGCTTTTGGGCATTTCCGCTGGTAGGGGGCTGTTTATAAACTCTTTACAACCCTCAACAAGCACTTGAAGGTCTGTGTATAACCCTGTCTAGCAGCGGGTTTGACAAAGCAGTTTTCCCCACTTTTCTAGCGAGCTGGGAAAACGTACCCCAAAGTTATCCACAGGGGGTGGATATGAAGAAAGCCTCCCCCTAAAGGGGAGGCTTTGCTCTTGCTGTTGTCTATGTGGCCGCACGCCTTGTTCGGGCGCGGGCCGTGGTCAAGCTTGAAACTTAAGCGGAAACGACCTTGAAGTTCACCTTGGCTTCTACATCGCTGTGCAGCTTGACGTCCACGGAGTAATCGCCGGTGGACTTTACCAGGTTCTTGGGCACGATGATGGCGCGCTTGTCCAGGGTAGGACCGCCGGCCTTCTTCACTGCCTGAGCAACGTCTTCAGACTTTACGGAGCCGAAGATCTTGCCCTTCTCGGAGGTGCGCACGGCAACCTCTACGCCTTCGAGCTTTGCCAGCTCTTCCTTGAGCTCCTTAGCGTGGTCCAGGTCGCGCACGGCGCGAGCTTCCTGGGCGCGCTTGATGCCCTCAACCTGCTTCTCAGCGCCGCGGGTAGCCACAATAGCCAGGCCGCGGGGAAGCAGGAAGTTACGTCCATAGCCGTTCTTGACCTCGACGATGTCGCCAGCGACACCGAGCTTGTCAACATCGGCGGTGAGGATCAGCTTCATGATCCCTGCCTTTCGTGAATGATCACCGCTGCTGCTACTCGCAGCCCCGGTGGAAAAGTTTTTGTGATTTAAACCAATGCCAGTCGCAGCTTAGAACGGCGGCTCGGAGTCATCTCCGCCAAAGCCACCCTGCTGAGGTGCGCTATTCCAAGGATCATTGCTCGGAGCCTGATTGCCGCCGAAGCCACCCTGGTTGCCACCAAAGCCGCCAGCGTTGCCGCCACCAAAACCACCTTGATTGCCCTGGTTTCCACCCTGGCCGCCGCGGAAGTTTCCACCATCGCGGGAGTTACGATCCACCTGGGCGGTGGCGTACTTCAAGGAGGGGCCGACCTCTTCAACTTCCAGCTCCATCACGGTGCGGTTTTCACCTTCACGCGTTTGATAGGAGCGCTGCTTCAGTCGGCCAGTGACGATCACGCGCATGCCCTTAGTCAGGGTTTGTGCCACGTTCTCTGCTGCCTGGCGCCACACGGAGCACTGAAGGAACAATGCATCGCCATCGACCCACTGATTACTCTGCGAGTCGTAGCGGCGAGGCGTGGACGCGATGCGGAAATTCGCCACCGCAGCCCCGCTCGGGCCGTAGCGCAGTTCAGGATCGGCAACCATGTTGCCAACCACGGTGATATTGACGTCGCCAATAGCCATTGTTTTTTCCTTAACGTTTCAGTGCCCTATACGGCTTACTTGTCGTCGCGCAGCACCTTGGTGCGCAGCACGCCATCGTTCAGGTTCAGACGACGGTCGAGCTCAAGCACGGTAGCGGACTCGCAGTTGAGGTTGAGCACCACGTAGATGCCCTCTTCCTTCTTAGCGATGGGGTATGCCAGCTTACGCTTGCCCCAGATATCCACCTTTTCCACGGTGCCCTTGTCCTTACGGACGATTTCCAGGAACTTATCCAGGGACGGGGCAACAGTGCGTTCATCCTGGGAAGGATCCAGAATAATCATGACTTCGTAGTGACGCATGAACCTCATCACCTCCTATGGTCTTCTTCGTAGTTTCATCGGCCATACCCCCATTGGGCATGGCAGGAGGGTCGTTGCGTCAGCAACCCCACCAAGATACCGCATTGAGAAGCCCAAGTCGATTTATCCGGCGGAAACACCCACCGCCAACCCCACCGGAATCACGGTAATAAAGACCACCGCAACGCTAAACAGCGTCCACGTCAGCTTCTGAGATTTGCCCGTGCTGTAGCAAAGAAACGCAGCACAAAACAGAGCGAAACCAAAAAAGACGCTGCCGATGGTAAACCACATCACTGGATCAGACATGCGCGAAGCCCAGCTCCTTCTACAAAATCACGGAGTTATCTACACAGCAGTCTTACACATCTGCTCAGGCACCGGCGCATCAACGCCCCGTGAGCGCCGACACGTCAGCGTCTTTATTGTTGGGCAGGAAAAGCTGCACTAGATAGCCCACGCCCACACCGATCAGCAAGGGCGCCACCATCACGTGGTGGGCCAAAAGCAAAAGGATCAGCAGGATGGTCAAAGGCTTGCGCAGCGTCACCGTCAAGGCTGCACCAATACCCGCGATGGCCGTAGCAGCCAGTAGGTCGGTGGCAAGCACTCCCGATTCGCTACCGGCAACCCACATACCGGCGCAGGCGCCGATGAGCATGAGTGGGAAAAATTCGCCGCCCTTCCAGCCGGCGGCCAAGGTGATAATCGTGGCGATGAGCTTGCCCACAGCAAGGCCCAAAAGCGCAAGGCCTGTGGTTTGGCCAGGGTGAGCCACAAGATCGGCGAGGGCATCTTGGCCACTGAAGCGAAGTTGCGGAAGGCTAGCAAGCAGCAAGGCCAGCAGGATGCTCCAGCCGATGGTTCTAGCAACGGGGTGCCCGATGCGCTTATTGAGCACCTGGTAGCCGTGGTGCAAGGCGCTAAAGCCCAGGCCAAACGCTGCGCCGATGATTGCCGCGAAAAGCGTTGGCACCATGAGGTGGGTGGAGAAATCCCCGGTGGCCATGAAGTCCAGTTTGGCGTGGTGGCTTGGGGTGGCATTGATAACGAGTAAGAAGCCACCCATGCCGGCAATGGCGGCCAGGACCGGCACGACTTTGTGGTTATCAAAGGTGTCGTCTTCATAGGTGGCACCGGCAGGCGGGGAACCGTAGAGCGAACCTAGGGCTGCGGCATTGCCGATTTTTGCCAGCGCCACTGCCTGCTCGCGCGTTTGGGTGATGCGCATATTCACCAAGGCTGAAAGCTGGCCCACCACGCCTACGAGGCCGGCTTCTGGTCCGATGGCTCCGCCCGCTGCCACAGCAACGATGGCGCCGGCGGCAATGAACATGGCTTTGCCGCGGTGAAAGCTCTGCAGATCATCTGAGGCCTCGATTTCCTGCTGTAACTCGAATTCGCCGGCTTTGATGTTGATGCAGGCGATGAGCACACCAGCGATGAGCACCACCGAGAAGGTGTAGATCCAGCTTGGTTGCTCGGGCCAGATCAGGTGTTGGAGCCATTGCATCAGGCCATAGGTAAGCCCGGAGAGCACACCGGCGACCCCACCGAAGATGATGGCTACCAGCACCATCTTCCATGTCCAAACTCGTTGCTTTGTCACCTAAGGCATCTTAATGCCAAAACGCCCCCTGCAGTGCAAAGGGCGTGTGACAAGTGACTCAAATGCTAGAAGATGGGCAGCAGCGGCGGTGCGCCTTCTGCCGGTTGCTCGGGCGCAGGCTCAGCCGGAGCCCCTGGTTCAGGGTTGGCCGGTTCTGGATCGCCAAGACCTGGAACCAGATCCGAAAGCGAAGGTGCCTGGTTCGAGGTGGTGGGGGTGGTGGTGCTGGTGGTGGTTTCAGGAGTGACTTCCTGGTTCTGCGTAGCAGGCGCGCTGCTGCTGTAGTCCGGGCCGGTGGTGTAGCCGCCGGCTGCCCAGCCGATGGGCTCGGGATCCTTGAAGTACTCCACGTCATCATTGACCAATGCGCCATTCATGGCCGATTGCCAAATATCGGCGGGCAGGTTGGCACCGTACATTGGGCCACCCCAGGCGTTGAGCAGGGGTTCATTATCGTCGGTGCCTGCCCATACTGCGGTGGCAAGTTGTGGGGTAGAGCCGATCATCCATGCATCTTTGTTATTGCCGGTATCGCCCAATTGGGTGGTGCCGGTCTTGGCTGCCGAGGGGCGACCAGACAGTGCGTGGCCATTGGAAAAGGCTGCGATCGGACCCATGGCATCAAGCACCTGGGTGGCCACGGCCTCGGATACGGCGCGCTGGCCTTCGCCGCCATCGTGCTCGTAGAGGGTTTCGCCGGAGGCGGTCTCTACCTTTTGCACGAAGTAGGCATCGTGGTAGACGCCGTAATTGGACAAGGTGGCAAGGGCGTGGGCCATATCCAGGGGACGAACCAGGTACTGGCCGAGGATGATGCCGTCGAAAGGCTTCTCGCCATTTTCGGTCAGCGTCTTTTCAATGCCCGGCAGCGAACGAGGCACGCCGAGCGCATGGGCCATATCGGCGGTGTCTTGGGTGGTGTTTTCCAGGTCCTGCTGCATGCGGATGAAGCTGGTGTTATAGGAATTCTTCAGCGCCTGCTTGAGCGAGCAGGTGCCGCAGGATTCGCCACCAACGTTGGTAATGGTGTGCCCGCCAGGCAGGGTTACCGGCGCCGAAGAATAGTAGGCATTGGTAGGAATGCCCTGCTGAACTGCGGCGGCCAAGCCGAAGATCTTGAAGGTCGAACCGGCCTGCAGCGGGGCATTGGCGTAGTCATAACCGATGGCATCGGCGCCGCCATAGTAGGCACGCACGGCACCGGTTGCAGGCTCCACGCTTACCGACGCCACGCGGGTGTTTTCCTGCTCGCCCGCAAGGTTATTCTCCACCGCATTCACCGTTGCCTCCTGGGCAGTGGTGTCGATGGTGGTGGTGATGCGCAGGCCAAGGGTTTGCACCTCATCTTCGGTAATGCCGAGGCTGCCGAGCTCTGCAAGCACCTGGTTGCGAATCAGACCGTTGGGGCCATCGGCCTCGTTATAGGGCTGATTGCTTGCCGGATCCACCGTCTCTGGGTACACCATGGTGCTGCGCGCGGCGGGATCTAACCAGCCCTGCTCCACCATGCCGTCAAGCACATAGTTCCAGCGCGCTTCTGCCTCTTCGCGGTTGGTCCAGGGATCAAGCTGGCTGGGGCGCTGGATAGAGGCTGCGAGCACGGCAGATTGCTCGGTGTTCAGCTCGCTGGCGGGAATACCAAAATACGCCTTGGCGGCAGCATCAATGCCATAGGCGTTTCGGCCGAAGTAAATGGTGTTGAGGTAGGCCTGCAGCACCTCATCTTTACTCCACTCATTGGCCATCTTGACCGAATAGACCAGCTCTTTGGCCTTACGCACCAAGGAGTGGTCATTGCCCACCAGGGAGTTCTTCACATACTGCTGGGTGATGGTAGAACCACCGCCGGCGGAAGAATCGCCACGGAGTTGGCCAATGAGTGCGCGCCCAAAGCCGGTGATGGAAAAGCCGGAGTTGTTATAAAACTCGCGGTCTTCTGCTGCCAGCACTGCTTTTTGAGTCTCGTCTGGCACATCGCTCAGGCTGACTTCCACGCGGTTGCCTTCGGGAGGAACGATGCGCGCCAGTTCCGTTTCACCATCGGAGGCGTAGATCTGCGATACCTGCTTGGTTACCAGTTGTTCTGGTTCAGGCACATCTACTACAACGTAGGCGAGCATGAAGGCCACAATGGGGCCGATGATCGCCACGGCGATGGCGGTGAGCAAGGTGGGCTTTACCCAAGACTTGCCCTGCTTTTCCTGTGAGGCACCCTTGGGGCGCCCCTGGCTTTTCTTGCTATGTTCGTTCGCTGCCAACTTACAAAGCTTTCTGGTGTTCTAGTGTGCTGCGCCACGGCCTTGTGAAAGCCCGAGCCCAGGTTGCTGGGACGTGGCACAACTGTTTTTCCATAGCGTACCGCCTGTTGCTAGGCAGGTAGTAGTGGCGAGTTCACAGCTTGGTTATGGTTCGGGCTTTCAGCAGTTGGTTCCACCGGCAATTCGGGCACACTTCCACCTCGTGAATACTGCATTGCTGCCCTACTTGCAGCAGCCCCGCTACTTCTTCGGGTGTTCTGGCTGAACCGGAGGCGCGTCCGAGCGCCTCCCCGTACACCCATGTGACAATCCGGAGATCTTCGCTGCCGCAAATGGGGCAGGCGTATGTGGCAGGCCTGCCGTGATGATGTGCGGAGGCCTGCAATAAGAATTCGGCGTCGCAGACGTCCTCTCTGCGAAGCAGCCCGGCCCGGAACTGGGCTAATGTCTTATTTCTTAGACAAAGATAGTTAATTTCATCGCTGTACTGCAGCATCGAGGCCAGTGTAGGCGCTTTGCCCCCAATGGGGGTAACGCCCATTTTGCATGTAACAAATTTAGAAAAAATGTCAATGTTTTCTGTTCCTGTGGCTAAGATAATCGGCATGACGCAAAAGACCCCCCTTGAGCTAGCACAGTCTGTTCGTCCCGCGCTGACGAAGTTGTACGTGCTGTATTTCCGTATCGCTGAGCAATCTGACCTCACGGGGCCACAGCTAACGATCCTCACGCGCCTTGCCGAAGACGGCGACTCGCGCATTAGCCACATCGCCAACGCCGAGGGCATCCGCATGCCCACCGCCTCCAACGCGCTGCACCAGCTTGAACAGCGCGGCATGGTGCGCCGTGTTCCCGATAAGAAGGACCGCCGCGGCGTGCGCGTGACGCTCACCGAGAAAGGCCGTCGCGAACTCAAGCGCGTGGGTCGCGAGCGTGACTCCTATATCGCCGACATGCTCGACACCCTGCCACCGGAGAAGTTTGCCGATGCCGAGGTAGCAGCAGAGGTGATCCGCGAATTGGCTAATACCTATCAGCACACCCTAGAAACGCAGCACAACCGCGAGCACTAAGGCCCCGATGGTCCAGCGGAGCAAACACAGCGAAGACGGCGAGCCTTGCAGCTCTGAGCGCTTCGCCTTCGACCACCAGCCGGCACGAGTTCTTGTGGCCTGGAGCCCCTCGGCAACCGGCGCGGAGGCAATCGCCTCCGCCGCTTGGCTTGCCCGCACGGCCAATGTAGAGGTTCAATGCGTCACCACCTTTCTACGGCCGTGGCCTTCGCCTTCGGTAAGCAAACTGGGCTCCAAGTACAAAAAGTGGTTTAAAAAAGAGGCCGCTGCCTGCGAGAAGGCAGTAAAAAAGCAGCTCGAAGCTGCGGGCGTGGATCAAGCCCACTGGGCCAAAGAGGTGTCTATTTTTGCCGATGGCACCAATGAGGCCAATCTCATCGCCCAGGCAGCCGAGGACTTCGGTGCCGATATCGTGCTGCTTGGTTCCAGCGCGGCGGCGTCGAAAGGCCGATTGCTAGCAGGCTCTACTGCCGATGCCCTCCTACACACCTCCCCGGTACCGGTGGGGCTGATTCCGCGCGATCCGAAGCTTTCTAAGCGCGGAGTTACGCGGCTGAACTTCGGCATCATTGGCGACGAGATCGATGATGCAGCCCTGATGCGCGCAGCCAGACTGGCAGAGATTTGGACCACTCCGCTGAGGATCCTTGCGCTTTCGCCCTCCGGATTCGGCGATCCGCCGATTTCCGAGAGCCTGGAACTTCCCTCCGATATCACCTTGGAGTGGCGCGAGCGCACCCTGGCGGTATTGGATCGCTGCCGCGACCGGGTGGCAAAAGAGATTCCCAATATCGAGATCACTACCCAGATCGGCTCCGGCAATGGTTGGGCTGGTGCCCTTGATGCGCTGAAATGGAAAAAGGGCGATCTATTATGCTTAGGGTCTTCACCCATGGGCGCGTTTGAGCGGGTATTCATTGGCTCTCAAGCAACAGAGATGCTGCCCTATGTATCCGTGCCGGTGTTGATGATTCCAAAATCTGCGCAGCGTTAAGCCCGGCCCGAACTACCCGAGGAGCCTGAGAATATGACTGTTGTAGTCACCGGAGCCAGCAAAGGCATTGGCTTGGCCACCACCAAAGCACTGCTAGATGCCGGATATGAGGTGATTGCCCAGTACCGCGATACCGAACCCAGCTTTTCGCATGAGAATTTGAGCTGGTGGCAGGCAAGTTTTGACCCCGGCGCGAGCCTAGAGCCACCGGCAGCGAACGTTGAGGCCATCGTCCACTGCGCCGGCGTTGCCATTTTGGGCACTTGCGCGCAGCTTGATCCGCAGGATTGGCGCGATCACATGGAAGTCAACCTCTATGGCCCTATCGAGCTCACCAGGATGCTGCTGCCGGAATTGCGCAAGCGCGATGGGCACGTCATTTACATCAATTCTGGTGCGGGTTTGCACACGAAGCCCGAGTGGGGTGGGTATTCTGCCAGTAAATTTGCCGCCCGCGCCTGGTGCGATACCTTGCGCGCCGAGGAACCGGATATCCGCGTGACCTCCATTTATCCTGGCAGGGTGAATACGGATATGCAGCGAGCGATCGTTGCCTACGAGGGCAAAGAGTACGATGGTTCGCAGTTCATTGCGCCGGAAACCATCGCCCAAACGGTGCTTTCGGTGCTGCAAACCCCGCGCGATGCGCAGGTCAACGACGTATCTATCCGCCCACGCTAGGAGGCCGAGCGCTGTGGCTGCACCAAAAGAGCACCCGGAAAATGACCTAAGCTCCGATGCCGACTACGCCAATCGGCATCGCCCGGCGCCGCGTAACTTCGATGAGCTTGCCGACGCCCCCGACCCCTTCATCGAGGCGCAGCGAAACCGCCGCTCTACCAAGCAAGCCATCGCCTTTGTGCTGTTTATCCCAGGGCTGACCATGCTAGTTGCCTTGCTGCTGGCCATCGTGGCGCGCGCCATGGGTGGGCCTTTATGCGAAAGCGGGCACGCCACCTGGATTTGTAGCCGCGAGGCAGAAATCTGGTGGCCCATCGCATCGTCGATCGTGCCAGTTGGCGGCATCGTTGCCTGCGGGGTGATCCTATGGCGCAAATACCTTGGCTATATCCGCTGGCGCCCGTGGATGGGCGCGTTTTGGGCCACTGCTTTATGGGCCATGTTCTGGATGTTGGTGACATTCCAGATGCTCATCGTCGGCCACTAGCCTGCCGCTAGCCCGCGGCGGCCTGCTTGGCTACTTCCTTGCAGCGCTCCTGCCCGCAGTTGCGGGTTTCGATGTTGGCATGGCAATCGGGGCACATCAGCACGAGCGCGCGGCATTCGTCTTCGTTGATGCAGTGCTCGAACTTATTGGTTGCCGCACCGCATTGCACGCAGTGCCCAAGTTGAACAAAGCCTGGGTCCTCGGTGCCGGCACCGAATTCCATGTGCATGCGCTTGTCAAAGACGTAGAGTGAGCCTTCCCAGAGGCCATCGTTGCCGTATTTTTCGCCGTAGCGCACGATGCCACCGTCGATTTGGTAGACCTCTTCAAAGCCACGGTTTTTCATCAGCGAGGAAAGAATCTCGCATCGGATTCCGCCCGTGCAATAGGAGATGACGGGCTTGTCCTTCATCCAATCGTATTTGCCTGATTCGAGCTCGCGAATGAAGTCGTGGGTGGTATTGACGTCCGGGACCACGGCGTTTCTAAACTTGCCAATCTCGGCTTCCATGGCATTGCGCCCATCAAAGAACACCACTTCATCGCCGCGTTCTTCTACAAGCTTGTTTACCTCTTCGGGTTTGAGGTGCACACCGCCACCGATCACGCCCTTTTCGTCCACCTTGAGTTCCCCAGGGGCGCCAAAGGCCACGATCTCGTCGCGAACTTTCACGCTGAGTTTAGGAAAGTCCTCCGCCCCGCCCTCAGACCACTTGAATTCGGTGCCTTTAAAGCCGGGGTATTCACGAAACGCCCGAACATAGCGTTTGCAGGCATCCATTGGCCCGCCGACGGTGCCATTGATGCCGTGTTCGGAGATGAGGATGCGACCTTTGAGCCCAAGCAGGCGGCAGAGTTCGCGCTGCCAGAGCATCATCGCCTTTGGGTCGGCGATGGGAGTGAACTTGTAATACAACAGGATTTTGCTTTGGTGCACCCCTTAAATGCTACTACGCTCAAAAGAGAGCATTTTCTACTTCAAGGGAGCTTGGCGTGCACATCATCCTCATGGGCGTTTCTGGCAGCGGCAAAACCACCGTCGGAACCCTGTTGGCGCAGCGTTTGAACATGACGTACCGCGATGGAGATGATTTACACCCCCAAGCCAATGTTGAGAAGATGGCCGCAGGCATTCCGCTTAACGACGAAGACCGCTGGCCTTGGCTCCAGCGCGTGGGGGATTGGCTGGCCGAGCACAATGGCATTATGGCCTGCAGCGCCTTGAAGCGCTCCTATCGCGACTATATCCGTGAGTACGCGCCCACGGCGGTCTTTGTGCATGTGCACGGCTCAAGGGAGTTGCTTGCTAGCCGTATGGCGGCACGGCAGGGCCACTTCATGCCTGTGTCTTTGCTTGATTCTCAGCTCGCCACATTGGAACCACTCGAAGACGACGAACCCGGCGCGGTCTTTTCTATTGAACCGACGCCGGAGGAGATCGTCGAGGCGATCGTCGAATGGCTTGAGGCTAAGGCCTAAAGCGCGAGGCCTAGAGCGCGAGGCTAATGCCGTAGAGCAGGAGCGTCATTAAGAAGCCCACGGTGCCGATGAGTACCTGGTTCATAGTCCAGGTTTTCAAGGTGGTGGCAACGTCCATGCCCATGAGCCTGCCCACCAGCCAGAAGCCGGAGTCGTTGACGTGGGAGCCAAAGACGGAGCCTGCGGCTGCGGCGAGCACCATGAGTGCGATCTGGAAGGAAGAGAAGTCGCCCGCGGCAACAGCCGGTGCCATCAGCGCTGCGGTGGTGGTCAGTGCCACGGTGGCAGAACCCTGAGCCAGGCGTAGCAGCACGGCCACCAGCCAGCAGCCAAGGATGACTGGCACGCCCAGGTTTTCCATGGAATTGGCCAGGGCATCGCCAATGCCGGAGGTGCGAAGCACGCCACCGAACATGCCGCCGGCGCCGGTGATCAACACCACGGAGCAGATGGGGCCTAGGGAGCCTTCGAGGATGCTTTCA
Source organism: Corynebacterium pseudopelargi (assembly GCF_003814005.1). Lineage (NCBI taxonomy): Bacteria > Bacillati > Actinomycetota > Actinomycetes > Mycobacteriales > Corynebacteriaceae > Corynebacterium > Corynebacterium pseudopelargi. The sequence goes on from NZ_CP033898.1 coordinate 2,280,314, forward strand.
ACTTCTTTGCGGCTGCGCCCCTGGCGCAATCCGAGCACCACGATGGCCACGAGGGCGGTGATGAGCAAGGCGATTGGGGTGGAGCCTAAAAAGCCCATGACGGTGCCAAAGGCGGTGTCTTCTTCGATCCAGCCCGCGGCCACTGCCATATTCATGCCGGTGTTGCCGAAGATTAATACGATGGGCAGCACGAGCAGCGCAACCACGGTGCCTGGCTTGGCGGGATTGTCAGGCATTGCTACCTGTTTGCCGCCGGTGAGGAGGTCAGGCACTGGTAGTGGGAACTTCTTGCCTAGGAACTTGCCCCAGAGGTAGCCGGAAACGTACCAGGTGGGCAGCGCCACGATCAGGCCGAGCAGCAGCACGAGGCCGATGTCTGCATTGAAAAATTCGCTGGCTGCAATAGGGCCTGGGTGTGGGGGAAGGAAGACGTGCATCACAGAGAACGCGCCCGCCGCGGGGATGCCGTAGGCAAGCACTGGGCCATTGAGCCTGCGGGCCACGGCGAAGATCACCGGTAGCATCACCATCAGGCCGGCATCGAAGAAGATGGGAAAGCCCACGATCAAGCTGGCAATGCCGAGCGCTAAGGGCGCTTTATCTTCGCCGAATTTGCGCACCATGGCGTCGGCAAGCGCCTGGGCACCACCGGAGGTTTCTACCAGCCTGCCTAACATTGCGCCGAGGCCAACGAGCAGGGCTACGCTGGCGAGTGTTTTGCCAAAACCATCGGTCATGGTGGGGACCACGCCGGTGACAGGGATGCCTGCGGCGAGCGCGGTGATGGCTGAGACGAGGGTGAGTGTGAGAAAGGCGTGCAGTTTGAGCACGATCACACAAAAGAGGATCACGGCGATGGCGCCGGCGGCGATGGCCAGCAGTGGCCCCGCCGAGAGCGTTGGCTCCCAAGTATCCATTTGTTAAAGACCTCACAGTGTATAGAGGATGAGGGACACACAACAGTGTATATTTCCTTGAAGTAGCCGTGGCATTTAGCATCGAGGATATGCCCGAAGGACACGTGATCCACCGCCTTGCCAAAGAACTCGACCAGCACTTTGGCGGCACCATCCCCGAAGTGAGCTCCCCTCAGGGGCGCTTTGCTGCCGAGGCCAAAGCCTTAGATTCTCTTGCCTATGATCATGCAGAGGCCTGGGGCAAACACCTTTTTGTCCACTTCGCACCGGAACGCCTCGAACACATTGTGCATATTCATCTTGGGCTCATTGGTAGTTTTCGCATCGAGCCGGCCGAAGAAGTGTGGGGCCAAATACGGTTGCGCATAGCCAATGACGCCATCGCGGCGAATCTGCGCGGCCCGCAGTGGTGCAGGTTGATTAGCGAGGAAGAACAGTGCCGCGCAACAGGAAAACTCGGCGCCGATCCGCTGCGCGAAGATGCCGACTTCGCGCCGATCTTGGAAAAAGTGCGCCGCTCCAAACGCTCGGTTGCCTCCCTGCTCATGGATCAAAAACTCTTTGCCGGTGTGGGCAATATTTATCGCGCAGAAACGCTCTTTCGCCTCGGCATTGATCCCTTCACCCCAGGTGAGCGCCTAGATTGCTGGGCCGAAGTGTGGGAGGATCTTCGCTTTTTAATGGCCCAAGGAGTCCAGCGCGGCCGCATCGATACCGTGCGCGAGATCCACACGCCCGAAGCGATGGGGCGCCCGCCGCGCAAAGATGATCACGGCGGCGAGGTCTATGTGTATCGCCGCAGCGGCCAGCCCTGCTATGTGTGCGGCCACCCCATTGCCGAGCAAAGCATGGAAGGACGCAATCTTTTTTGGTGCCCTGAATGCCAACGCCAACACTAGGCTTGATTGCCATGAGCATGCCTGCACTTCCTTCCGCAGTGATCACAGCAATTGAAGCACCCCTGATTCAGGCCGCGGCCCCGGATGCTCTTATGCAACAGGCAGCACACCATGTGGCCCTTGCCGCGCGCAGCATGCTGGCATCGGGCAGGGTAGTGGTGTTGGCGGGTTCCGGCGGCAATGGCGGCGATGGCCTCTACGCGGGAGCCGAGCTGGCCATGCAGGGCTACCAGGTGCAGGCCATCTTGACGGGCTCAAGCGCACACGAGCCGGCACTGCAGGCCTTTGTGCAGGCAGGTGGCGAGGTGATCCAGGAACCAGGGCACGCCGATTTGCTTATCGACGCCATGCTTGGCATCGGAGCGCGCGGGCAGCTACGCCCAAACGCAGCCGAGCTGGTGCGCCATTTTGCAGGCACTCCCACCCTCAGCGTGGATGTGCCCTCGGGTATTCACCCCGATACTGGCCTGCCCGAGGGTGAGGTGTTTGTGCAGGCAGATGTGTGCGTTACCTTTGGCGCCGCACGGATGGTGCATGGGCTTAGCCACCAAAGTGGGCAGGTGTGGGTGGCCAAGGTAGAGCCGATTGGCCAAGCGCTGCAACAGGCCGCCCGTGACGATGCTTCATGCGCCCTTTGGCTACTGCGCGCCATCGAACGCGATCGCTACCAGGCACCTCAAGGGCTAAGAGCAATTCAGGCTGATCTTGCCTGGCCACAATGGGAGCCAACACCTACAGAACATAAATACAGCGGCGTGGCCGGCATCGTCGCTGGTTCCCAGGAATATCCGGGTGCCGGGGTACTCGCGGTAGCAGGTGCTATCCACACCACGCCAAGCATGAAGCATGTGGTGGCACCGGATGATCTAGTCAAACACCTCGTGCTCCAGCGCTATCCCGAGATGGTGTGTACACAAAGCATTGAGGCCAGTAGCAAGAAGGTGCAGGCCTGGCTGTTTGGCCCTGGTTGCACTGAACGTGCAGCCCTGATGGCATTAATGCAGCGCCCAGAGCCACTGGTGCTCGACGCCAGCGCCTTGGGCATGGTGGCAGAAGATATTGCTGGGCTGCAGCAGCGGCAGGCGCCCACAATACTCACCCCGCACGCAGGAGAATTTGCCACCCTGGCCAGCGCCTGCGGTGTGGGCGCTGAGCCTAGGCTTGAACATGTGCAAGCCATGGCCAAAAAGCTCAAGTGCACCGTGCTGCTCAAGGGGCGCTTCACCTTAATCAGTGATGGCACGCACTCCTATTCTGTAGATGCTGGCCATGGGTGGCTAGCAACACCAGGCAGTGGCGATGTACTCAGCGGGATCCTAGTGGCCTTGGTGGCCAAAGCTGTTCATGGTGGCCCTAGCGTGGATTACGTTCAGGTAGCGACCCAGGCGGCCACGCTGCATGCTCGCGCTGGTTGGTTGGCGGCTCGCACCCCTTCAGGCCACAGCACAATGACTGCCTTAGCCATTGCCGAGGCTGTGCCCGAGGCCACAGCGCAGACAGGTTAAACTGTGCCAAAGCCGCACAACCCGGCGGCCAGTACACAACGAGACCACAAGGACACCACCATGTCTGCTGCGCCTACGTTGGCAAGGCCAACTTCGCCTGCCCGCCCCAGAATCTTTGCCGCCACCTTCGTTTCCGAGATTGCCGTCGGCGCCCATGTCGGTGGCGTCGGTGCACTCATCGCACTGCTTGCTCAAGACTTTGATCTTCCGATCAGCCACTTCGCTATTCTCGGTTCCTTCCTTGGCGTGGGCATGGTGCTGTTTAGCTTGCTTTCCAAGTGGCTCATGGAAGCCACCGCTGGCATGGTGCTGAAAGCATCTTCGACCATGGTGATGCTGGGGGCTATTGGTCTAGCTTTCGCCCCCTGGGCCAACCTGGCCATCGCTTCTGGTTTAAGCGTTGCGCTGGGCACGTCCCTCGTCATTTTGATTGTGCCATCGGTATTAGCGGGGCCGAACCGTGCGCGAGATATTGCGCTTGCCAACGGGGCTTCTTCTGCCGCGTCCATCGCCTCACCGCTGCTTTATGGCCTTTTTGCCTCGCTGCCACTGCTGGAAGGACGCTGGGCAGCACTGATGTTGGCCTTCCCGGCCCTGTACGTGATGGTGACGATCCGCAATGTGGACTTCGTGCATACCCCCTCCGCTTTTGCTGAGCGACGTGCAGGAAGAAAAGGGAAGCGACGCCGCGATCTTGCAGATGCCTTTGGCAAAGTGCCTTCCGTCAAGGCCTTTGGCGGCGCCAAAAATGTGGCCGATGATGAACTTGCCCGAGCAGCGGTAGCTTCAAGTGCTCAAAGCGTGCACGTTTCTTCCTTTCACGATGCACCTTCTGAGCACCTGCCCAAGGCCTCAAAGCGCGAACGCCGCCAAATCAAGGTGGGACTGCTGCGCGTAGCGCTGAGCTTGGTGGCTGAGTTCGCGTTATACACCTGGGGTGTGGCTCGCCTACTCGATATCGGTGTACCCAATGCCACTGCAGCAACCCTTGGTGCGGTGTTCCCCCTTGGTATGGCTGCAGGCCGTTTATCTGCCGGAGTGCTCATTCGCTGGCGCTACATCTTCCATGCCAGCGTGGCCGGCGCCATGCTTGGAACCATCATCATCGGCACAGGCACTTCTGCCGTGGTGGTTGTGGTGGGACTGCTTGTAGCCGGCATGGGCAACGCCCTGCTATATCCCATCACCGTTGATGACTTGGTTGCGCAGCCTTCACTTTCTCCAAATCGTGCCGCAGCGTTATCAGCGCTTGCCGGGGGAGTAGTGGTGTTTGCTATGCCTTTAGTCTTGGCTTGGATGCAGAACTTCCTCACCCTTGGCCACTCACTCCTGCTCCTGTTCCCGGTGACATTGGTGCTCTTCCTGTTACCGAACGGGCGCAAGAACTAACAGCGCTACTGCGCTGCAGGCACTCCAAGAATTTCGCAGTGGTCGATATTGACACTTACTTGGTTATAGCCGCTGTTTTTTCCGCGTACAGTCACTTGATCCCCCTTGTTAAGCATCTTCGCGGATTCAAGATCTTCGGGATCCAACTCGCAGGAGACGAAATGCAGATCCCAACTATCGGTGCCCTCGATATTCACGGCTTTGCTTCGCAAAATATCAGTAACGTTTCGCACCACACCGGACACTTCAAGGGTTTTGCCCTTCCATTTTTCGTCCGCTCTTAATTCATTACTTGAATATTCAGCGATCAGCTCGTCGGCGGTTACCGGAATGATTGCCTCTTCAACCGATACAGGTTCAGCGCTAGGATCTTGGTTCACCTGCGCCTCAGCGGTCGCAAGCGCAGCTTCTGTCTTTGACGCTTTATCGCTGTCGACATCCTTATTGCCACCCATCAGCATGACAAAAAAGACCAAAACTGGAGCTGCGATGAGCCAGAAGCCCTTCTTTTTGTACGGCGGGATCTTGGGCTCTTGCGAAGCTGAGTACATATTTACCTTTCAACTACTAAAGTGACTCAGCTAGACCAGCGTGATCCTTCTCATCCTTGTTACAGGGGGTATTTATTCTCATTCCCCCATGCCACTTTAGAGCATAAATAAAAGCACCGCCCCACAACGGGACGGTGCCAGCTCTAAGAGCGCTTATTTCACCACGAGGTTGACCATGCGGCCAGGCACCACGATGGTCTTGAATACTTCCTTGCCCTCGGTGTGAGCGGCAACGGCCTCGTTAGCCAGGGCGATCTCGATGATCTGCTCTTGGCTAGCATCGGCGGGCACCATGATGCGGGAGCGCACCTTGCCGTTGATCTGCACGGGCATCTCAACTTCATCGTCTTTGAGCCACTGCTCATCAAAATCGGGGAAGGGTGCAAAAGCAACGCTGCCGCTATTTCCAAGACGGTGCCAGAGTTCCTCGGCAATGTGCGGGGCCACGGCGGCGATCATAATCACCAGCGGCTCCACGGCTTCGCGAGGTGCGCCGTTCGGGTAGGTCTTGGTCAGGTAGTTCACGTACTCAATGCACTTCGCTACCACGGTGTTGATGCGCAATTCGGTGTAATCCTCGCGCACACCGGCGATGGTGCGGTGAAGCTGCTTGAGGTCTTCTTGGGTGAGTTCTGCATCGCTGAGCACCAGTTCGCCACTGTTTTCGGAAACCACGAGGCGCCAGAGGCGCTGCAGGAAGCGGTGCGCACCAATCACGTCCTTCGTGGCCCAGGGACGGGAAGTATCCAGTGGGCCCATGGCCATTTCATAGACACGCAATGTATCTGCACCGTAGTCGCGGCAGATTTCATCGGGGGAGACGCTGTTTTTCAGCGACTTACCCATCTTGCCGTATTCCTGGAATACTTCTTCGCCCTGGTAGAAGAATTTGCCCTCGCGCTGTTCTACCTCTGCAGCCGGGACATACACGCCGCGGGCATCCGTGTAGGCGTAGGCCTGGATATAGCCCTGGTTGAAGAGCTTGCGATAGGGCTCGCTGGATGTGACGAAGCCCAGGTCGAAGAGCACCTTGTGCCAGAAGCGCGAGTAGAGCAGGTGCAGCACGGCGTGCTCCACGCCGCCGACATAAAGGTCCACGCCACCGGGATCATTTTCGCCACGCGGACCAGTCCAGTAGCGCTCATTTTCAATATCGCAGAAGGCCTGGGTGTTATTGGGATCGATATAGCGCAGTTGGTACCAAGAGGAACCGGCCCACTGCGGCATCACGTTGGTATCGCGAGTGTAGGTTTTGAGGCCATCGCCAAGATCCAGCTCAACCGTGACCCAATCGCTTGCCTTTGCCAAAGGTGGCTGCGGCTCAGAGTCGGCATCATCGGGCTCGAAGCTCACCGGCTTATAATCTTCTACCTCCGGCAATTCCACGGGCAGCATGGACTCGGGCAGCGCATGGGCATGGCCGTGCTCGTCGTAGACCACGGGGAAGGGTTCGCCCCAGTAGCGCTGGCGGGCAAAGAGCCAATCGCGCAGCTTGTACTGGATTTTCTCCTCGCCGGCGCCGCGCTGCTCTAGCCATTGATTCACAGCCTTCTTGGCTTCTGCCTTGTTCAGGCCGTTGATATCCAGGCCTTCGTCATTGGCGGAGTTGATCACTTCGCCTTCGCCAGTGAAGGCTTCTTTGGTCACTTCGCCTCCAGCTACTACTTCGAGCAGGGGGAGGTCGAATTCGAGGGCAAATTCGTGGTCGCGCTCGTCGTGGGCGGGCACGGCCATCACAGCGCCGGTGCCATAGCCAGCCAAGACGTAGTCGCCAATGAACACGGGCAGTTGTTCACCATTGACTGGGTTGGTGGCGTACACGCCTAAGAACACACCAGTCTTTTTCTTGTTTTCTTGGCGCTCTACATCGGATTTCGCGGCAATGGCTTTGCGGTAGGCGGCCACGGCGGCAGCGGGGGAGTCCTCGCCATAGGTCCACTTCGCTGGCGCCTCCTGGTAGGCGTCGGGTGCCTGGGTCAGGAGGGCGTCGACAAGCTCATGCTCGGGTGCAAGCACGAGGTAGGAGGCTCCGAAGAGGGTATCCGGGCGGGTGGTGAATACGGTGATGCGGTGTCCGGCGGCGTCAAAGTGGACCTCGGCGCCGCGGGAACGGCCGATCCAGTTGCGCTGCATGCTCTTGACCTTCTCGGGCCAATCGAGAGTGTCGAGGTCATCGATCAGGCGATCCGAGTAGGCGGTGATGCGCATCATCCACTGCGAGAGCTTCTTGCGGAACACCGGGAAATTGCCGCGCTCCGAGCGACCATCGGCGGTGACCTCCTCGTTGGCCAGCACCGTGCCCAGGCCGGGGCACCAGTTCACCATGGATTCACTGCGGTAGACCAGGCGGAAGGAGTCAATCACATCGCGGCGCGCGACCTCATCTAATTGTGCAAAAGGTACTTCGCCGGGGGTTTCGACCTCACCGGATTCGAGCAAGGGAACCAGCTCATCGATGGGGCGAGCCTTCTGCTGCTTGGTATCGAACCAAGAATTAAAGATCTGCAGGAAAATCCACTGCGTCCACTTATAAAATTCAGGATCCGTGGTGGCAACGCTACGGCGGCGATCATGCCCCAGACCCAGCGCATCGAGCTGACGGCGCATGTTCTCAATATTGGCCATCGTGGTGGCACGCGGGTGGGTGCCCGTCTGAATCGCGTACTGCTCGGCGGGCAGGCCGAAGGCATCATAGCCCAGCGTGTGCAGCACATTCTTGCCCAGTTGGCGGTTAAAACGCGCAAAGACGTCCGTGGCAATGTAGCCCAGCGGGTGTCCCACGTGCAGGCCCGCGCCGGAAGGGTAGGGGAACATGTCCTGGACGAAGAGCTTTTCCTTCTCCAACTCCGCAGGGTCTGCCGGGGCCAGATCGCCCACCGGATTCGGCGCGTTGAAGGTACCTTCGGCCACCCAACGCTGCTGCCAGGTGCGCTCCAGCGAATTCGCGAGCTCGGCATTGTAGCGGTAGGCGGGTCCTTGGGAGTTCTCGGAAGGTGTAGTCATAGGCAAATATCTTAGCTTTTCGACGCGCCACGCCGCGCGTTTACCCACGCACACCCTAGGAAGTGACGCGTGTGCAATTTGGGGCGACTGCTATTGCTTGCGGTGCTTGGGCGGGGCGGCGGGGAAGTCCGCCACCAACATCGGATCGCCCACGATCAGGGGCACGCGGCCGGAGGTGAGGCTGGTCATGAGCCGGTTGAGCCCATACATGAGGGCGTGGACGGGGAAGGCTGATACGAAGTAGAGATCACAAAGCAGGCGAGTCCAACTGCGATGACGAAACCAATGGATCGAAAACGAATAGGCGAAGATGACGTAGGTGAGCAGAATTTTTGTTAGAAGTGAATCCACCGACGCCCAGGCAATGGCACTCAAACCCAGACCGCAGCCAGCAACAATAAGGCAATGCTTCAGGCGGTAGGGCAGCGGCATGCTGAGCGGAACACCGATGCCACCCACTAGGACGATAATTAGCAGCTCTTGCATGTTCCTCCCCAGTGTCCTCGGCGAGAGCAGACCCTCGAATGCAGGGATAGCCATATCGCGCCTGGTTGCCTCACGGGCCGCCAAGTCCACTTCAACAAGATCACGAGCATCCCGAAATGCAATAGCACCAACAAAAGGATAGTCTGCGTCCAACCGGAAGAGACGGGCTCCAGCCAAAGCGCTGCTAGCGCCGAGATCAGGAAGCCTGGCAGCGAATAGACGTAAAACTTTTTCAGCTGTTCCATGCGCATTCGCCTCTTTTCTTCACCTATGACAATGTCGCCAAATACGAGGTCAAAGTAGCCCGGGTTAAAGTGCCCCGGGCTCGCGATCGGGAGACAGCCGATTTACATCCTAATGACGGGGCACCGGTAGGAACTCTTGATCGCAAATCGCCCGATCATAGCTATCCCCATCGCAAGGCAAGGACGAGGACGCCAAGATACGCCACGCAGACAAAAAAGATGTTATCTCCCCAATCTGTTGAAATTGGCTGCACCCAATAGGAAATAATGAACGAGAACACAAAGCCAGGAAGCGTGACCTTGAGGGTATCCCCCAGAGCCTTCCGCACACGCTCCGTTTCGGAAAGCCTGGGATCATTAGGGCGGTGCAAGATGTAAGCAAAACCGGGGTTGTACATCGGCAACATCATAATGAGAAACTTTAGAGTAATTGGGTCAATTGACATCTTAGACATTTCTGATTGGAGGATCCTCTCGAATCCAATTCATTCGCCCAAGACTCCTGCAACGCTCCTTAGTACTTCGGGTGGGCGTCGGCGATGCTGTGTTCTCTAAAGCCGGATCCGAACTAGCAGAGGAACTCTACGATCGAAACTTGGGCTAATCACATGAATTACTATTCCGCATCCGCAATGATGATAGTTGCTCTTATCATCGCGTTCATGATGGAGGAACCATACGGATTCAAACAAAGAATTGTTGCAGTCGTCGGTCTAAGTGGATCAGTAATTCTCTGTTGGGACACCAATGAATCTCTTGCGGCTAATCTATTTGTAACTCAGGGCTTGTTCTTCATCGGCTCCTGGGTGTTTTGGTGGGAACACACCAGCTTCCTGCGCATCCTGTGCGACATGTACATCGTCACACTCTTTCCATTCCACCTCGTGATCTACTGGCTCAACCGCCTGATCACCCACCTCACCTCAGGCAAGATCCCAGTCTTCATCATGGATCCCATGCGCATCGCCGACGCCCACCCGAAGTACTAGAAAGGAAGCCACCTGGCGCACTTGTAGGCGGACTCATCGGCGCTGCTGTGTTCTCTAAAGCCGGATCCGAACTAGCAGAGGAACTCTACGATCGAAACTTGGGCTAATCACATGAATTACTATTCCGCATCCGCAATGATGATAGTTGCTCTTATCATCGCGTTCATGATGGAGGAACCATACGGATTCAAACAAAGAATTGTTGCAGTCGTCGGTCTAAGTGGATCAGTAATTCTCTGTTGGGACACCAATGAATCTCTTGCGGCTAATCTATTTGTAACTCAGGGCTTGTTCTTCATCGGCTCCTGGGTGTTTTGGTGGGAACACACAAGCTTCCTGCGCATCCTGTGCGACATGTACATCGTCACACTCTTTCCATTCCACCTCGTGATCTACTGGCTCAACCGCCTGATCACCCACCTCACCTCAGGCAAGATCCCAGTCTTCATCATGGATCCCATGCGCATCGCCGACGCCCACCCGAAGTACTAGAAAGGAAGCCAACTGGCGCACTTGTAGGAGGACTCATCGGCGCTGCTTTGTTCTCTCAAGGCGGGTCCGAACTAGCAGAGGAACTCTACGATCGAAAGTTGGGTTAATCACATGAATTACTATTCGGCGACCGCAATGATGTTTGTCGCCGTCATCATTGCATCAATTATGGAGGAGCCATACGGATTCAAACAAAGAATCGCCGCCGTAGCGGGAATGAGTGGCTACGTCATCCTGCTGTGGGAACCCAATGAATCTTTTGGGACAAATCTATTTGTAACTCAGGCTGTGTTCTTCATCGGCTCCTGGGTCTTTTGGTGGGATCACACCAGCTTCCTGCGCATCCTGTGCGACATGTACATCGTCACACTCTTTCCATTCCACCTGGTGATCTACTGGCTCAACCGCCTGATCACCCACCTCACCTCAGGCAAGATCCCAGTCTTCATCATGGATCCCATGCGCATCGCCGACGCCCACCCGAAGTACTAGAAAGGAAGCCACCATGCCGAGTGCCACAGAATCGATCCTTCAGTCACACCATCTCGCCCTGACCAACAACGCCGCTGCAGAGGCTGAGGTTGCACAGTTTGTCGGTGACGATTGGATCCTGCACCCCGATCTGGCCACGGTCACCGGCGGCAGAGTGTTTGTAGCTTCCGAGGCACCTCCACATCCTGACCTGGAGGTGCGCGACTCAGTGGCAATTCTCCAATTCACCTCAGAAGAGCAAATCACCTCATCTGAACTCGAATCAGCCGTCAAAGCGGAGTCGCAGTGGGCTCGGTACGCGAAGGCATCGGTGATCCCAATCAATGCTCGCACCTACCTCATTGATGCGCACTATTCCTTAGAAGATATTGCCTACCACTCACTCACGCTCTACGCCCTTGATCCCACCCAACTCCACCTGCTCCAGGTTACCGCCACATTCGTTTCTAAGGCAGCAGTGCCCAACGCATTCCGGGCTTTCCTATCGGAACTGCCGGAACTGCTGGGCTGGTAGCCGGAGCTACACCCCAACCTTGCTGGCGGGAATCTCCTGCATCTTGCCGTCGCGCATCTCCACAATGCGGTCGGCAATATCCAGTTGGCTGCGGTTGTGGGTGATCATCATGGTGGCGAATTGGAATTCGTCCGTCAGCTCGCGAATGAGCTGCACAATTTCCTGTGAGAGCTTTGCGTCAAGGGCGGACGTGGGCTCGTCGGCAAGCAGAAGCTGAGGCTTGCTCATCAGGGCGCGGGCGATGTTCACGCGCTGGCGTTGGCCACCGGATAGCTGCTCGGGGCGGCGATCACCCATGCCTTCCAGGCCAACGCGCTGCAGTAATTCCTCGGCGCGCTCGCGCTGGGCACGCAGCGCCTTGCCACGCACCCCGCGCAGGTGCTCGGTAATGAGCAACTGTTCGCGCGCGGTGAGTGCGCCTAAAAGATTGGGGGACTGGAACACAAAACCAATGTGCTCGCGGCGGATCTCGGTGCGCTCGACCACGCTGGCCTTCTCTGCGTGCTCACCGCAGATGATCACCTCGCCGGAGGTCGGCACCTGCAGTGCACCAGCCACGGACAGCATGGTGGACTTGCCGGAGCCGGACTCACCCACAACTCCCAGCACCTGCCCGGCGCGTAGGTCCAGGGTGGCGTGGTCGAGCGCTGTGATGGTGGATTCGCCGTCGGGGTAGACCACGGTGGCGTCGATAAGCGAAACAACGTTGTTCATCTCTTCTACCTTCTTCTTAAGCCGCGGCGAGTGCGCGTTGGGGATCAACCTTGGTTACCTTGCGCACCGCCAAAGCGGAGCCCACCAAACCAAGAAGCCAAATGATTACTGCGGGGGCGAGCACCGTAAACGCGGAGAGTTCGAAGGGCACCGCACCCTGGGCCAGGGCACCAAGACCTGCACCAAGCAGCGCGCCGATAAGCGCACCAATACCCAGCACGATCGCCGCTTGGGTGAGCGCGTCGATAAAGAGGTAGCGCTTCGATGCACCGAGGGCGGCTAGCACGGAAATTTCGCGGGTGCGCTGCAGCGTCCACACGGTCAAAAACGACACGGTGACCAGCGCGGAAATGCCGTAGAGGAAGCCTTGCATGCTCACCAAAGAACCATGCTCAGAGGCGTAACCGGGGAGCGCATCGAAGGCCTTGCGCAGGTTGGTGCTCACGGTGCCGGGAATATCGCCGTCCAAGCTACCGGTGACCAGCACTGCGGTGCCGACGGTGCCCGGCTTGGCATGGCTGACGTCCTGCCAGGTGGCGGTATCGGCCCACACGACGGGGCTGTGAGAGTAGAAGGAGTCCTCCGCAATCGCTTTCACCTGCACGTTTTGCCCGCCAAGAGTAATGCTGCTGCCAACGCTCACCCCGGTTTCCTCGGCGGCGGTCTTCGAAACCACTACGCCATCACCGACGGTGCCGCGGCCTTCGGGCAATTGCGTTCCTTCGGGCATGCCCAGCACCGCTACCGGCTGCGCACCGGTGGGGCCTTCCATGCGAGTCTGTGTAGTGCCAAGCGGTGTGGCTTCTTCTACACCAGATTCGCCCTTCACCTGGGCAAGCACGTCCTCAGAAATGGACGATGAGCTAAAAGAGGCCTCGGGCTTTTCCTTATCACTCGGTGCCGCGAACACCACCTTGTCGGGGTGTAGCGACTCCAAAGCGGCAATGTTCTGCTTGCCTAAGCCCTCGGTGAGGCCGGTGAGCATCACCACCAGCAGCGTCATCAGAGCGATCACCGAGCCGATGAGCGTAAAGCGCCCTTTGGCGTGGCGGATTTCTCGAATGGACAGGAACATGGAACTCCTTTTTGTAGCAACGTTGCTTTCCATCCTGCTCATCGCGGCGCCCGGGCGCGTCGGGAAGGTGGGCGAAGTTCCAATCAACCACCTGGTTGATCCGGCCTAGACTTGGCATGGTGAATACCCCCGCCTCCGCCGCCAATCTGCTCACACTGCTGCGCGTTGCATTGCACGTAATGTTTGCCACGCTGCTCCTCTTTGCCATGATCAGCGCCATCAACAACGGCAATCATGCCTTCCATGCCGTCTGCGTTCTTGGCACCACCGTCTTGCTCGGAGGGCTCTACTTAGCGGGCACGGTTTTAGAAAACCGTGGGCATCAGGGGCGAACCAGCATCCAATATGCCCGCTGGGTTCCTGTGTGGCTCGTGGCGGTGGTGGGTATTTGGGCTTTGGCCGTGATCCTCAGCCCGGCATTTATTTGGTTGATGTTCCCCCTCGTGTTTGTGGTACTGCACTGTTTTCCTGGGCTCAAGGGGATCGCGGCGGTGGGTCTGCTGTGGGCGATGGCGGCGTTTTTGCCCTTGATCCATCAACCCACTTTCACCTTTGGGCAGTGGTTTGGCCCGCTGATCGGCGCGAGCTTCGCGGTGGTGATCCACCATGTGTATTCGGTTTTAAGCCAGGTAGCTGCAAAAAATGAGGCTATTGCTTTAGAGCTTCTCGACGCCCAAGCTCAGCTTTCCCACCGCCAAAAAGAGGCAGGACGCATGGAAGAGCGAGAGCGCCTCTCAAGAGAAATCCACGATACTGTCGCCCAAGGCCTAAGTTCTATCGTGTTGCTTTCGCGTGCTGCGGAGCATTCAGCGACGGGGGAGACGGCACATCAACTGCGCTTGATTCATGACCAAGCCCAGGAAGGTTTGGATGAGGCCAGGCGTTTCGTTCGCGATCTTGCTTCTCCGAAGAGTGATCAGCCCTTAGATCAGGCCCTTGAAGATCTAGCGCAGCGCACCATGCGCACCCAAGCAGCCCTGCAACGCAGCATCGACATTTCCGTTGCGGTGCTTGGCCAGCAGCAAGCCTTGCCGGAGCCGATACTCAGGACCGCGCTCAGGGTGGCGCAAGAGGGCATCCATAACGTGATCAAGCACAGCGACGCCACCAAAGTGGTAATCACTCAAGGCATCTGGGAGCACGAATTAAGCCTGGATATCGTCGATAATGGCAGCAATGCCACGGGCTCTGTTGAGGGGGAGGGCTTCGGGCTCGAAGGCATGGCTCGGCGTGTGGAACTTGTGGGCGGCAGCCTCCTTTTCGAGCCCAATGAACACGGCAGCACCCTGGCATGTCGCCTACCGCTGACCAGCAAACGTTAAGCTAGTGCCATGATCCGCGTCATGCTTATCGACGACCACCCGGTGGTTCGCGCCGGCCTGCGCGCTATCCTCGACAGCTTTGAAGACGTCACCGTCGTAGCCGAAGCCAGTAGCGGTGCAGGCATTAGCGCTGAGAACACCAAGAACATCGACGTGGTGGTCAGCGATATTCAGATGCCCGAGGTAGATGGCATTAGCCTGACGCGCACACTGGTGGAATCCGGTGGGCCTCCGGTGCTGATCCTGACTACCTACGACACCCAAGCAGATATTGTGGCCGCCGTGGAGGCCGGGGCCATGGGATATCTGCTCAAAGATGCCCCTGAGCAGGCCTTGCATGATGCGGTCGTGGCGACGTCGAAAGGCCAAAGGACCTTAGCTCCCGAGGTAAGCACCGCGTTGATGCAGCGAGTAGCGCAGCCGCAGCAGGCGCTTTCTTCGCGTGAAATTGAGATTTTGCAGGAACTTGCCAGCGGAGCCACCAATAAGGCCTTGGCGGCAAAGCTTTTTATTTCTCAGGCCACGGTGAAAACGCACCTGGTGCATATTTACTCCAAATTGGGTGTGAGCAACCGTACCGAGGCCATTACTAAGGCGCGGGAGCAACGCCTGATTTAGGCGCCATCGGGTGGCTACACTCGAATTATGGACCCGAAAAATCGCCTCAACACCAACGAAGAGCATGTGAATCTGCAAATCTCCAAGGTTCGCGAGCGAGGTTCGAGGCTTCGGGATTCCGTGATCACCCTGGCACACGGCGCAGGAGGCAAAGCCTCGGCAGCGCTTGTGCAGCACGTGTTTTTTGAAATCTTCGATAACGAGGCATTACACGCCGCCGGAGACTCAGGCATTGTGGAGCTCAGCGCGCTCGGAGAAGGCACCCAATTGGCCATGTCAACGGATACGTATGTGGTTAATCCGATTGAGTTCCCAGGCGGCAGCATCGGAGAACTAGCAGTCAATGGAACGGTCAATGACCTAGCCGTAGCCGGCGCATGCCCGAAGGTCATCACCGCAGCATTCGTGCTCGAAGAAGGCCTTGATGTAGACACCTTGCGCCGGATCTGCACAGACATGAAGCGTGCCGCCGAACTCGCCGGGGTCAAGATTATCGCCGGCGATACCAAAGTGGTGCCCAAAGGCGCCTGCGACAAGCTCTACATCACCACCGCAGGCGTGGGAGTAGTCCAGCAGGGGCGTGAGTCTTTGCCTTCCAGGGTGGAAGTTGGCGACGCAGTCCTGGTTTCAGGCCCAATCGCCGATCACGGCATGGCAGTGATGATGGCCCGCGGAGATCTTGCAATGGAAGCTGCCATTGATTCCGATACCCGCAGCGTGAACCACCTGATCGATGCCATGTGCAAGCAGGCAGAAACGCACTTCATGCGCGATGCAACCAGAGGGGGAGTAGCCACGGTATGCAATGAGCTTGCCCAAGCCAGTGGCCTTGCCGTGGTGTTAGAAGACGAATCCATCCCCGTGCGCCCCATGACCCGTGGCGCCTGCGACGTACTCGGCATTGACCCGCTCTACGTGGCCAATGAAGACACCTTCATTGCCGTAGTCAAGGGCAGCGATGCCCAGGCCGCACTCGAAGCCTTGCACGCTGCGGGTGCCGAAGAAGCCGCCATCATCGGCCGAATTGCCGATTCACCTGCACATTCGGTGGTGCTTCGCACCGGCTTTGGAGGCACACGCATGGTGGACATGCTGGTGGGTGATCCTTTGCCCAGGATCTGTTAAAAGCCGCGCAAATACAGTGCGCCTGCATAGGCTTGGCCGAGGCTGAGCCCACCATCATTGGCGGGCACCTGCTCATGTTCAAGCAATACCCTGCCCGCCTGCTCTATTGGCCTGCGGATTGCTTGGACCAGTATCTGATTCACCGCGCAGCCGCCACTGACCCCGAGCACCCCAGGCTGCTGAAGAAGCGCTTGGCCGAAATACAAACCGATGCGCTCGAGAAACTCTCGTGCCACCTGCGCTGCAGGTTTCAAGCCCGCTTGTTCAAGCAACAGCGCAAAGGCCCGGCGCGGGTGTTCAGCCTGCACCTGCACCGCTGCTGCCTGGGCCGCTAATGCCTCAAATTCGCAGGCGGCCTGGCCTTCATAGCTTGATTCTTGAGCCCCTGGCAATGCCGCATCACCGTAGAGCCACAAGGCGGCAGCGGCGGCGTCGATGAGCCTGCCAAGCGAAGACGTAGGCACCCCTTGCTCAATATTGCGGCTCACCCCATCCCACATGGCTATATCTTCTGCCGCTCCAAGCGGCAGCTTCCATGCATGTGCCACGCCAATCAATGCGCGCCAGGGTTCGCGGATGGCATGATCACCGCCAAGTAGCGGGAAGGTTGGTAGATGCCAGGCTCGCTCTGGTTGCAGAAGATCCTCATAAAAACTGAGTAGCTCGCAACCAAATATCGTCCCATCCTCGCCATAACCGGTGCCATCGATGCACAACACCGCTGCAGGCCCGCTGGAAATTGAGTGCTCCGCTAAAAGCGATAAGGCATGCGCGTGGTGGTGCTGCACTTGAAGTACGTCGGCACCTTGCTCCAAGGCCGCAGCTTGTTCAAAGGCCACGGCGGTGGAGGCATAGCCTGGATGCATATCGGCCACAACCAGTTTCGGTTCAGCGCGGCGGATTGCCAGAAGCTGCTCGCGAGCACTGCTCGCTGCCACTTGCGTTTGAGGGGAAGCCATATCTCCAATATGGCCGCTGAGGTGGGCAAAGCTGCCAACTGTTAGTGCCGCGGTATTTTTCATCTCCGCGCCGATGGCCAAGACGCTGGGGGCGTCGAAAGCAAGCGGGATAGGCAGTGGCGCATATCCCCTTGAGCGCCGAATCGGAAGAACGCGGCCATCTGCGCAATAGCGAATCACCGAATCCTCCACCGGGATTGCAATGCCGCGATCGTGCAAAACGAAGGCATCGGCAATGCCCGCTAGTCGCTTCAGCGCCTGTTCATTATCAATGGCGATGGGCTCTCCCGAGGGATTGCCGGACGTTGCCACGAGGGCAAAGTCGAGCGGATCCTCCGGGTCGTTGATCAAGAGCTCGTGCACCGGGGAGTAGGGCAGCATCACGCCCAGCTCCTGCATTCCCGGCGCCACGTTCTCGGCCACCGGTGCTCCTTGTTGCTTCTGGGCGATCACGATGGGGTGGGCCGGCTGCTGCAATAGCGCATCGGGGCATTGAATCAGTGTTCTTGCCATCTCGATATCGCGGGCAAGCAGCGCAAGGGGTTTATAAGGGCGGTGCTTTCGCTGGCGCAGAAGCTCCACGGCCTGAGGATCATCTGCGCGCACCATCAGGTGAAAGCCACCGATGCCTTTAAGCGCCAGCACCTGGCCTTTACGCAGCACTTCGCGCGCCTGGGTGAGCGGATCTCCGCTTGCCCCTTCCAGCCAAAGTGTGGGGCCGCAATCAAAACAACTAATGGGCTGGGCATGGTGGCGGCGGTCGTGCACATCTTGGTATTCCTTCGTGCAGCGCTCGCACATATCAAAGGCGCGCATGGTGGTCGCTGGCCTGTCATAGGGCAGGTCTTGGATGATGCTCAAGCGCGGGCCACATTGGGTGCAGGTGATGAAGGGGTAGCGGTAGCGCCGATTGCTCGGGTTCTTAAGTTCATTGCGGCAATCTGGGCACATTGCTACGTCGGGAGGGATGAGGCTGCGCACGCCCGAGGTATGTGTTGATTCGACGATGCGAAATGCAGCTTCTTCTTGCACCAAGGGCATTCGCTGGGAAGTGCTGCTGATTACCGTTGCAAGCGGTGGGCATTGTTCCACCACCTCTTGCTCAAACCGCCGGACCGCCTGTGTATGCCCTTGGGCCTCGATAAAGACGCTGGTATCACTATTGCCCACAAATCCCCGAACACCGCAGCGCTGCGCAGTTGCCATCACATGTGGGCGAAAACCTACGCCTTGTACCACCCCTTCAAGGGTGAGACGTACCCTGATTTCTGGATCCTCGGCATCAAGGCGACTCATGGCTTCAAATCTACCGATTAGGGTGGGAGACGTGCATGAAGTTGCGCTTGCTACTCAGCTCGCGGCCGTGGTGAAGAGGGCCGCCCAGGGACGCCCCGTTGCGCGCATCAACGTAGAAATCGGGGCGTTGAGGCAGGTGGTGCCGGCTTCTTTGCACTACGCCTGGCGTTTTGTTTCACGTGAAACATCGCTAGAAGATAGCGAACTCGCGTTGGAGTTTTTACCCTGCATAATCCGCTGCGATTGCGGATTTGAAGGCGGCATGAACGGGGAATACAGCGTCTTGTGCCCCGAATGCGGCAGGCCGGGCACGGTGATTCAAGGCGAAGAATTCCGCGTGATCGATATTGAAGTTTTGAGGAGCAGATAATGGGACGATTCCACCGCCACGACGAAGGCCACGAGCACCCGCACCACGAGCACGGGGATCACTCGGGATACGAGACAGGCCGCGAGCGAATCCAAGTATTAGAAGACATCTTCCACGAAAACGACCACCGCGCCGAACATAATCGGGAAGCATTCGAAGCTCATGGCGTGCGCGCCATCAACCTCATGAGCGCACCAGGATCTGGAAAAACCTCGCTGCTCAAGCTCACCCTCGAACATCTCCAATCAGAAGGAATTCGCGCGGGCGTTGTGGAGGGCGATATAGAAACCTCCATCGACGCCGATCGCCTCAAAGATCTCGGCGCGCAGATCGCGCTGCTCAACACCGGCGATGGCTTCGGCGGCGAATGTCACCTGGATGCCCCAATGGTGGCTAGGGCTTTGGAGCAACTCGACCTCTCCACGCTAGATGTGGTGCTCATTGAAAATGTGGGCAATCTCGTGTGCCCGGCAGAATTCGAGGTTGGCGAGCATGCAAAGGCGATGGTCTACTCCGTTACGGAGGGCGAAGATAAGCCGCTGAAGTACCCGGTGATGTTCCGCAGCGTTGAGGCCGTGGTGGTAAACAAGATCGACCTGTTGCCTTATTTAAGATTCGATCTTGAGCTCTTCAGAAAGAACTTGCGCCAAGTGAACCCAGAGGCAAAAATCTTCGAACTTTCCACCTTTACAGGGGAAGGGGTTGCCGACTGGCTTAAGTGGGTCACCCAGCATTCCCGCCGGACATAGCCATTTTTGGGGGTATTAGAGCGGCCCATACCCCGGCACTGTAGCGTGATCCCAACCACGAGCGGGAAGTGACATAGGGCCGAAGCCCCAGGATATGCCGAAAAGAGCGACTTTTCCCAACTTTGCCCAAGAATAAATCCTCTCTGAACAGTGTCTTTGCCAATACAGTAAGGGGTAGATCCTTGGGCTAAAGAAAGGGAACCGTCGATCATGATGGCCCTGAACAACAATTGGCAGGGCAACAACCTCGGCGAAGCATTGGAACACCAAGGCATAAGCCGCCGCTCCTTTTTAAAGTTCTGCGGTGGCCTCGCCGCGATTTTCGCCACGGGCGTGCCCTCCATGGGCTCCGAAGCCCAGGCACAAGAGATTGCCCAGAAGCTTGCACAGGTAGAAAAACCAAATGTTGCATGGCTGCAGCTCCAAGAATGCACCGGATGCATGGAATCAGTGCTGCGATCAGGCGGCACCACCATCGAAGATATGGTGCTCAACTTGCTCAGTGTGAATTACAACGAGCTGGTCATGGCCCCATCCGGGCAGGCCGCAGAACAGGCCCTCGAGCAGCTCAATGCCACTCCACACATTTTGGTGGTCAATGGCTCCGTGCCGCTGAATGAAAACGGCGTGTATTGCACCATCGGCGGCAAATCGGCCGAGCAGATCCTCATCGAAGCCGCCGAAAACGCAGACGCCATCCTCGCCGTGGGTGCCTGCGCAGTGTATGGATCAGTGCAAGCGGCAAAACCCAATCCCACCGGGGCAGTGGGAGTAGATGAGATTATCAAGAACAAACCGGTGATCAACGTTTCTGGATGCCCGCCCATCGGTGAAGTTATTACCGCCACCATCACCTATCTGCTCACCCACGGCCAGCCGCCCAAGGTCGATGCCGAAGGTCGGCCGCTTTTCGCCTATGACCAGAGGATTCACGATTCTTGCCCCAAGCGCGCGCATTTCGACGCCGGGCAATTCGTTCGCTCTTTCGACGATGAAGGCGCCAAGAATGGCTGGTGCCTCTACGAGGTTGGCTGCAAAGGCCCCTCTACCTTTTCTCCCTGCCCGATCATTCAATGGAATATGCACACCGACTGGCCCATCGGCGCCGGCCACCCCTGCATTGGCTGTACCGAAAAGCACTTCTTTGATCGTTTCACGCCCTTCTACGAGGAGCTTCCGAACGTCAGCGGCTTCGGCATTGAATCCACGGTTGAAAAAGTCGGCTTAGGCCTCGTGGGTGCCGCAGCCGTTGGTGTTGCTGCCCATGCAGGCATCACCACGTTCAAGACCATCAAGGTGCGCAATAGCCAACACGATACTGAACTGCTTGCCGCTTTCGGCGATGCGCCTGAAGCAGATGGCGATGCCGGGACGCAGGCAAAGGAAGAAAAGGAAAACTAATGGCCGAGAAAGTAGTGATCGATCCGCTCACCCGCATCGAAGGCCACCTGCGCATTGAGCTGGAACGAGAAGATGAGAAAATCACCAATGCGTGGAGCGAAACCACGCAATTTCGTGGGATCGAAACCATCGTGCAAGGCCGCGATCCGCGTGATGTGTGGGCATTTGTCGGACGCATTTGTGGCGTTTGCACCGGCACACACTCCGTAGCAAGTGTCACTGCAGTAGAAGACGCCATCGGCTCCGTACCTCCGCCTCAAGCGCAATTGATCCGCGATATCGTGATGGCTTCCCATGAGGCGCACGACCACGTTGTGCACTTTTATCATTTGCACGCACTGGACTGGGTCAACGTCGTCAGCGCCGCAGAGGCAGATCCGAAGAAAACCGCCGATTTTGCCAAGTCCATCGGCAGTAGCTGGAAGGGCAATACGCCCGAACAATTTGCCAAGGTCAAAGCCAAAATCCAAGAGGTGCTCGATTCTGGGCAGCTTTCCATTTTCACCGGAGGATATTGGGATCATCCCGATTATCGCCTGCCCGCAGAGGCCAACCTCATGGCGGTATCGCACTACCTGGATGCGCTGCA
Source organism: Corynebacterium pseudopelargi (assembly GCF_003814005.1). NCBI lineage: Bacteria > Bacillati > Actinomycetota > Actinomycetes > Mycobacteriales > Corynebacteriaceae > Corynebacterium > Corynebacterium pseudopelargi. The sequence goes on from NZ_CP033898.1 coordinate 2,302,014, forward strand.
GTATCAACGCTCGATTATCCGTATCTCCACCGTTTTTGGCGGCAAGAACCCACACCCGAACTTCCTCGTCGGCGGCATGGCCTGCCAAATTGACCCCGATAAATCGGAAACCGTAAATCAGGTAAAGCTGGATCAGGTGCAGGCCTGGGCGCAGGAGATTTACGAGTTCATCAACGAATGCTATTACCCCGACGCCGTGGCCATCATGAGCGCCTATAAGGACTACTTCGATATCGGTGCTTCTTCCCCGAACTTCCTGGCCGTGGGCATGGCTGGTGCCACCTATCGGGGTACTCCTCAAGGTGTGCCGGTGAGCTTCCATCACCGAGAAATCAAACCCGGTGTGATCCTCGATGGCGACTACACCAAGATCCAGCCTCTGGATACGAACAAGATCAAGGAATATATCTCCTCTGCCTGGTATTCCTATGAGGCCGGAAACGATGTGGGCCTGCACCCCCTTGAGGGCGAAACCACGGTGAACTACACCGGCCCTACACCTCCCTATGAATGGCTGGCGGATAGGGAACAGTACACCTGGTCTAAAGCACCGCGTTACGACGGCCGCGCAGTCCAAGTCGGGCCCGTCTCCCGAGTCTTGCTGGCGTATCTCCAAGACGAGCCGAAGACTAAGCAGATGGTTGATGAGGTATTAAAGAAGCTGGATTTGGAAATCCATCAGCTTAATTCCACCGCTGGGCGCACCTTAGCCCGGGCGGTGGAGGCCGTGACCACGGCCGATGCGCTGCTGAATGTCCTTTTGCCTGAATTCACCAGAAGGCTTCGAGCCGGAGACATCGAAGTGTTCGACCCCACCCGTTGGGAGCCAAAGTCCTGGCCCAAGCAGGCTGAGGGATTCGCCATGATGGAAGTAGCCCGTGGCTGCCTTTCGCACTGGCTCACCATCGAAAATGAGAAAGTGAAAAACTACCAGGCCGTGGTGCCCACCACTTGGCTTGCGGGTGGCCGCGACCCAGAAGGGCAGCTCGGCCCTTATGAGGAATCCCTCGGCGGGGAAAAAGACGGTCGGGGTAAGGCTCGTGGCAAGTGGCATCCGCTGGTAGATCCGCAGCAGCCGCTTGAGCCTTTGCGCACCATCCACTCTTTTGATCCGTGCATGTCTTGCGCGGTGCATGTGCTCGATCCCGACGGGAACCCAACCTTTGAGGTGATTACCCCATGAGCCTGAGTGTTCGCCCAGCAGCCTATAACCCACAGGGCAGTATTGATGAACAGCGAGTGGTGGTTGTAGCAGATACCTATTCATGTCGAAGGCTCACTGCTGGGCGCCTGCTCGCGATGGCGCTGGCAACGCCTAAGCAAGCCAAAGACCCAGTAGACGAAGCGCTCGCTGCATCGCTGAAGAAGAATCGACCGGATATTCAGCGCATCTATGCCCAGCGCTTTGAAGCAGCAACCCCAGATCGCCGCTATTCCCTTGCGCGCGTTGCAGGCTTCCTCATTGATAACCAGCCCCAAGATTTAGTGGTGATGCGCGGCGATTTCGAGTCGGTGCTCGCTCAAGCCGAGGTCAATGCTGAGGATCGCACTCCTTTGCGCAAGCAGGTGGAAATGATGGAGCGCCTTGGTTATCGCTGCCTTGCTGTAGCCAGCGCCAAGGTGGGGGAGCAGGGCGAGGTGGGCACGTTCTATATGGAAGGCGTGATCGCGCTCGCCGTAGAGTCCCGGCGCGCCGCAGTAGCATCAGTTGCGCGTAATCCAAATGCGTGGGTTCGGGTGAATTTGTGGTCGGTAACGCTCAGGGTGCAGCACTGGGCCAATATGTTTTTGATCATTGGGCTGAGCATCACCGGATACTTGATCATGGCCCCGGATCTCTTGCCCGTGCCGAGCTCAAGTTCCGATACTGGCTATATGTTCGGCCTGGTGCGTTTTGTGCACTATCTTTGCGGCTTCGGGTGGCTCTTCCTGGGGGCTACTCGCCTCTGGTTAGCCTTCTACGCAAGAGATAAGCAACTGCGTTGGCGTAGCCTTTGGCCGCTTCGTTCCAAGAAAGATTGGGAAGGCCTCAAAGGAACAATTCGCTACTACCTCTTTCTCGATCGCCACGGCCCCACCTACTTGGCGCACAATCCGCTGCAGCAATTAAGCTATACCGGAATTTATGCCATCTGCCTGCTGCAGATGTACACAGGCTTAGCCCTTTATGGGCTGTATAACCAGTACAACTGGTTCTGGCGCGCGATGGCCTATCCAATGCACTGGGTGCAGGTGCCCACCATCCGCTTCATCCACGCAATAATCATGTTCGTGCTTTGGGCCTTTGTGGTGATCCACGTCTATCTTGCGGTTCGCGCCGATTCGGTGGAGCGCCACGGTGGTGTGTCTTCGATGATCAATGGCGGTGTGTGGTTGCGTCGCGGCACCAAGCCAATGGATGCTCCGAAGGTGGGCTAGATGCAAGTTACTGTGCTTGGTATTGGCAATCAGATCATGTCCGATGATGGTGTGGGATTAAGCATCTTGGATGCGTTGGCACAACGTCCGCGCGCTGGCGTGCAATTTATCCACGGTGGCACCGCGGGCATGGAAAACCTTCCCGCTATCGAAGATGCGAAGGACTTGCTCGTGCTTGATGCGCTTGCAGGCCCTGGTGCTCCTGGCCAGGTGCACACCATCGAAGGGGATCAGATTCCTCGTCTTTTGCAGCAACAATTGTCTCCCCACCAGGTTGGCCTTTTAGATTTGCTCAGTGCAGCACGCCTTTTAGGTAAAGAACCCGAGCGGGTTGCGGTGGTGGGAATCGTGGCGCACAGTACTGAATTGCATATTGGTTTGAGCAAGTGCGTTGAAGAAAGCTTGGGTGAGGCCTGCTTGCAGGCCGAGGCAGTATTGCAGCGTTGGGGCGTTTAGGTGACTTCGATGCTTAATACGCGAAATTCTCTGCCCCTGCGCAGGTCTGCTGTGGGGGTATCGCAGACCGGACACGCCAAGGCAAAGAACTGGTCAATGTGTTGTTCACATGCGCATGTTGGGCACCAGACAGTCGCTGGAACGACGTCGATGATTAAACGCGCGCTCGATACCTCACCGCGCACGGCAAGTGGCCAGGCAGCGTGCAGTGCCTCTACAACGGCACCGGATCGTTCACCCACCTCGAGGTTGACTGATTCCACGGTGCGCCCCTGCGCCGCCTTGATCACCACGTCTACCACGGAGGTTAATAGCCCGAGTTCGTGCATATTGTTGATGTTAGCGAGGAGCCGAGCAACGTGAGTGACTTTCTTCAGCGCATCGCAGTAAATGAATTCATTGATCCTTTCGAGGTGCGTTTAAAGCGCACACCGCAAGGCCTCCAATTAGACCTTAGTGCTTTGCCCGCGATCGAGCCCATGCTCATTGGGCGTCCGGTACAGGAGGTGCCGGACCTGGTAAAGCACCTCTGCGGCATCTGTCCGGTTCCGCACCATCTGGCTGGTGTGAAAGCATTGGAGCAGGTCATGGGCATTGATCATGTTCCAGAGGCAGCGCAGATGACTCGCCTGGTGTTGCTTCTGGGCAGCAACCTTGAGCAGCTCGGCATCATGCGCAAGCTGCCCGCTTTTATCGCTTTGGGCAAGGCGATTAAGGCCACTGCCGGTTGCAGTACCCATTTCCCAGATGTCGCGGTGCCGGGAGGGGTGCGCAAGGAGGTGGATTGGTCTGCATTGCGCGCAATCAATCTTCCTTCAAAGCCACCAGAATCAACCGCGCCACCTGCATTCGATGGCGCGAGCGTCTCTTTAGCCCCGCACCCACTTGGGCAACAGGTGTGCGTCGAAAAGCTGGGGTTTTCGCAGTTACTCAGCCCCGCAGCTTTTATGCAAGCCAGCGCCGTTCCAATGCTCAATATTGGCGGTGAGCAGGTAATATACCGAGTGCTTGGGGCAAATATCGCTCAAACGCTGCATACTTTAGAGCGCGTGATCAGCGGCAATATCGAATTCACGCAGGCCGAGCCATTGCAATCAAATCATGGCATCGGGCTTGTCGACGGCCCACGCGGACTCCTTGCCCACGAGTATTTTGCCGATGCGCAAGGCGCGCTGGTTTCGGCACGAATCCTCACGCCTACCGTGCAAAATGAGGCGTGGCTAACACAGTTGCTCAACAAGGTTGATGCGGCAGAGGACACGGAGGACAATGGAAGGGGCTTCGAGCAGGCGATTCGCATAGTCAATCCGTGTTTGCCCATTGTGCAAGCTCCGGAGGGTGCCATGCGGATCCGTATCGATGGAGGTGAAGAGGATGTGCCTGGGTGTGCCGGCGAAGATTCAGCGCATTGAACCTGGGCTCATGCCCATGGCCACGGTGACGATGGCGGGGCAGGAGCGGCGGATTTGTCTCGCCTATACCCCTGAGGTTGCGGTGGGTGATTTTGTGTTGGTGCAAAATGGTTTTTCTCATAGCACACTCAGCCCCGAAGAAGCCGCACAAGCATTGCACACAATGCAATCTCATGGCTTGATTGAAAAGGATGAATCATGTGCCTAGGTATCCCAGCCAAGATCGTCTCAATCGAAGGTGAGGATCGCGCAAAAGTTTCCATCTCTGGGGTGCTCAGGAACGTCAGCACCGACCTCATCACAGAGCCAATAGCGCCAGGAGATTGGTTATTGATCCACGTGGGTTTTGCGCTGAGCAAGATCGATGAGGAAGAAGCGGCCACCACCTTGCAGCAAATCCAACAACTCGGTGCAAACACGTTTGAAGACGAACTCGATTCTTTTAAAACCTCGGATATTTAGGGCTCAAACCATGCAATTTGTAGATGAATTCCGCGATCCCACCGCTGCCCGTGCCCTAATCCAGCGCATCCAACACGACGCCGAAATACTTGCCACCAAGCGCGATGAACCCCTACGCCTGATGGAGGTGTGCGGAGGACATACCCACACCATTTACCGCTATGGGCTGGAAAATCTTCTGCCCGAATCTATCGACCTCATCCACGGGCCGGGTTGCCCGGTATGCGTGATCCCCATGGGGCGTGTCGATGATGCCATTTGGATGGCCAAGCAACCCAACGTGCTGCTGACCACCTTCGGAGACATGATGCGCGTGCCGGGCTCAAAGGATTCGCTCATGCACGCCCGCGCCGAGGGCTGCGATATCCAATTCGTGTACTCCCCGCTGGACGCCCTCAAACTTGCCCAAGAACACCCAGAGAAGGAAGTTGTCTTTTTCGCCGTTGGTTTTGAAACCACGGCTCCTTCTACCGCCGTCACCCTGGAGGCTGCGAAGAAACATGGCGTGCGCAATTTTTCCGTCTTTTCCAATCACGTCACCATCGAGCCACCCATGCGTGCCATCATCAACGGCGGCAAAACGGCCGTAGACGGCTTTATTGGCCCAGGGCACGTGAGCACGATCGTTGGCACCAAGGCCTTTGACTTCCTGGCCCAAGAATTTAATAAACCCGTGGCCGTGGCCGGCTTCGAGCCGCTGGATATTTTGCAAGCAGTGTCGATGTTGCTCACGCAATTCGTCTCCGGCCAAGTTGCCAAAGGCCATGCGGAAGTGCAAAACCAATACGCCAGGGTAGTGCGCCCCACGGGCAACCCGGCAGCCCTTGCCCTGATGGATAAGGTCTTCAGCCTGCGCGACACCTTCGAGTGGCGCGGCCTTGGGTGGCTTGAACACTCAGGGCTTGGCATTGCCGATGCTTATGCGGATTGGGATGCAGAGCGGCGTTTTAAGGTACCGGGAAACAGAATCGCAGACCCCAAGGCCTGCGAATGCGGCTCGGTGCTCACCGGCAGGATCAAGCCTTGGCAGTGCAAGGTCTTCGGCACGGCGTGCACGCCTGACACGCCCATTGGTACGTGCATGGTGTCCCCAGAAGGTGCGTGTGCGGCCTTTTATAACTTCGGGCGTATCGACAGAGCCACTACCGAAGAACTCGCAGCTCAGAGGTGATAGAGAAGAAATTTTTGCGGAGCCCTTGCCAGCTTCGCTCATGTGTTCTATTATGGTTTTAGAACAGGTGATCTACTCGGGGGAGGGGAAATGCTCGCTTACTATCGCCGCTGCGATATGCGAGATGCAGCATGCCGGCGCCAACGCCAATTGCTCAAACAAGAGTTCAACTTTTGGGCCGAATATGTGCCCCAAGAGCCCGGATACGCCTTTGAATCCGCAGCGCTCGATCTTGCGTTTAGCCTCCAGCACTCTAAAGATTATGTGCTTTCCAGGCTTTGGGCGATTTACACCTTGAGGCAATTACCCCTGCTCAGCGCGTTGCAGGATTCACTGTGGCACCTAGACTTTTCACGCCTCATGGCCATCGGGCATGCACTCTCTAGCCAACCCGAATCCGAGATGCCGCGGTTTGATTATTTATTGGCCAACTACCTTCATCCAAGAAGAGCAGATGAAGCTGTGCCTTCGGCGCGCCAAATCCGGCGCTTTCTGCGCCAACAACTCGATCCGGAACCCACACCCCCAGAACCACTGGAAACACTGTATAGCTACTCCGTTGCCCCTGGCTGGGCTTGCCTCGAACTTGTCAGTTCCGAAGGAGCCATAGAAACCATCCAGGAAGCGATCAATACCCTGGCTAAGCAGCAGCAATGCACCAAGGCTCAAGCCTTGCTCAGCATGGCGTTGGGGGAGGCGCCGAAGGTAGCCATCAACGTCTACCGCAAGCAGCACTGCGAGGAGATCACCACTGCCAGTGGGGAACGCTTCAATGCCGAAGATGCAAGCGTGCTTCTACGCTTTGCCCATGAGCGCTGCATAGACACCAACGCGCAAGCGAAGGGCTATCGCTTCCCGCCATCCATGCGCGCGGCAATCATCGGAAGGGATGCGCACTGCCGTTTCCCCGACTGCGAGATTGCAGCGCAATGGTGCGATATCGACCATGTCGTTCCATATTCCCAAGGCGGGCCTACGAGCATGAGCAACGCCCAACTGCTGTGTAGGCACCACCACAACCTAAAAACGGAGCGCAAAGTCTTCTGCGAAACACCTGGAGATGGCTCCATCACCTGGTTTACGGCTAGTGGGGTAAAAATCACCACTTCACCAAAGGGCGTATGTGCAAAATCCGAGGAACCTCCCTAATTAAAGGCGCGTATTCTCGGGCGTAGTCGAGCCGAAAGGTGTGATTATGAAAAAGCTCATCAACAGCCCGCAGGATGTGGTGCGCGAAACGGTGGAGGGATTCGTCGCAGCGCATACCCAAGTGCAAGCGCAATACGATCCCATCGTGGTGCACCGCACGAAGCCAAAAGCCCAGGGCAAGGTTGGTCTTGTCTCCGGTGGCGGCTCCGGCCATGAGCCCTTGCATGCCGGGTACGTGGGCTCAGGCATGCTCGATGCCGCAGTGCCTGGACCTGTGTTTACTTCCCCAACCCCAGATCCGATCCTCGAGGCGGCAAAGATCGCGAATCACGGCGCTGGCGTGGTGTTCATAGTGAAGAACTACACCGGCGACGTGCTCAATTTCGATACCGCAGCAGAACTCGCCGAATTCGAAGACATCGACGTGCGCCAAGTCATTGTCAACGACGATGTTGCCGTTGAAGATTCCCTCTATACCGCTGGCCGGCGCGGTGTGGCGGGCACTGTGCTGGTGGAAAAGCTCGCCGGGGCAGCAGCAGAACGCGGCGATTCACTGGATCAGGTGGTGGAGGTGGCTGAAAAGGCCGTCGCCAATGTGCGTTCCATGGGCGTTGCTTTAAGCGCCTGCACAGTGCCGCATGTGGGCAAGCCCTCCTTTGATTTGGGTGAAGATGAAGTGGAGATCGGCATCGGCATCCATGGAGAACCCGGCCGCAAGCGCATCCCCATGAGCAACGCCGATTCCATCACCGACCAACTCCTCGATCCGATCCTGGCCGATATGAATTTGCAGCCAGAAGACCGCGTGATCGCCCTGGTCAACGGCATGGGCGGCACCCCATCCAGCGAGCTGTACATCCTGTATCGCCGCCTCGCGCAGCGCCTCGAAGCCCTCGACATCCGCATCGAACGCGGGCTTGTTGGCAACTTCGTCACCAGCCTCGAAATGCAAGGCGCCTCCCTGACCCTGATGAAGGTTGATAGCTCCATGCTTGAGCTTTTCGACGCCCCCTACGACACCCCTATGAAAGGACTCTAAATGACCTTAGGTACTCAGTGGGCTCTGGACTGGATTCACGCCTGCGCGGACGCTGCGGCTGAAAATCGTGAGTTGCTGATTGACCTCGACCGCGCCATCGGCGATGCCGATCACGGCGAGAATGTGGATCGCGGATTTCAAGCCGTGGTGGCAAAACTCGATGCGCAATCACCCCAAACCCCCAGCGATGTGCTCAAAACCACTGCTCAGACACTGATTTCTACCGTCGGTGGAGCATCGGGGCCGCTTTTGGGCACCGCCTTTCTTCGTGCAGCCAAAGCCGCCGGCGATGGGGAGATCGACAGTGAAGGTGTGGTTGCCCTGCTGCAGGCTGCATTAGAAGGCATTCAACAGCGCGGCAAAGCCAAGGAGGGCGAAAAGACCATGGTGGATGCCTGGGCTCCGGCTGCCCACGCCGCAGCATTGGCCTCTGGTTCTCCTGCCGAAGTCCTCGCGATTGCGGCAGGCGCTGCCCAAGCGGGCGCGGATGCAACAACGCAGATGATTGCCACCAAGGGCCGCGCCTCGTATTTGGGTGAACGTTCTTTAGGGCATAAAGATCCAGGCGCTACCTCGTCTGCACTATTTATCGAGGCGGCTGCGCGCACGGCTCAGGAGGCGCAATGAGCGTAGGCATTGTGCTTGTCTCTCACTCGCAGCGCTTGGCCGAAGGGCTGCGTGAACTGGCCCAACAGATGGCAAGCGAGGTCACGATTATCGCCGCCGGCGGGCTTGAAGATGGCTCAATTGGCACCTCCTATGACCGCGTTGAGCAGGCCGCGGAGTCTCTGCTGGCCCAAGGCTTAGAAGTGCTCTTACTCAGCGACCTAGGATCAGCCACCATGACAGTGGAAATGGTGGTGGATTTCCATGAAGGCGAGGCACTTCGCTTTGTGGATGCGCCCTTCGTAGAAGGAGCAATCGCCGCCGCTGTGGCAGCACAGCAAGGTGATGATCTTGATCAGGTGGCCAAGGCGGCCTTGGATGCGCTGAAAAGCTTCGATGTGCAAGAAGCCGCAGAACCTAATGCTGGCTACACCAAAAAGGCTGTGGTGAAGGATGCAGCGGGCTTGCATGCCCGGCCTGCGGCGCAGATTGCAGAATTGGCAGGCGAGGCCGAGGTGTTTATCAACGGCGTCGAGGCTTCCAGTGCGCTCATGGTGATGAGTTTGGGCATCACTGCTGGCCAGGAGGTAGAAGTCAGTGGGGATCAGGCGGTGGTGGATCGTATTGTGCAGGCCATTGAGCAAGGCCTAGATTAGGGCGTGTATTGCATAGTTTCTCCACCCAAGCAGTTATGCTAATAAAACATTCATCAAGGGCTGGAGATTCTCATGCAATGTCGTACCTTCGCAATTGGCTTGGGCCTGGTTACCGCCTTGGCAATGCTGCCCACCGCCTATGCACAACCTGCAGATTCCATCAGTGAGCACCAGATCCCCTTAGGCCAAGGGGCTCTCATGGGCTCGGTGCCTGGTTCACCTTTGGGTGGATCTTCTATCGAGCGTGATGCTCATGTTGGCGAGCGTTTCTACGACTTCAACGGTGATCTCAGCGCCTTTGAGCCAGGTGATGTCATCCGTTCGCGCACGCTGCCTTACCACGTGCTGGGAGTTCCAACGCCTTTGCGCGTGGTGCAGTTGTTGTACAAGACTTCCGATGCCTTTGGCGCACCCCAGGCCAACGTGACCTCCATTGCGATTCCGAATAATTTCAATGGCAGTATGGTCAGTTATCACTCGGTGTATGACTCGCTCAACCCCGAGCATTCCCCCTCGCGTGCAATTGCGGGCAATGTTTCTTTGGGTACTGCACCCGTGTGGGCCGAAACCGCCTTCTTTGCCAACCTGCTCACTCAGGGCTACGCCGTGGCACTGCCCGATATTGAAGGCCCAGAAGCACGCTTTGCCGTAGGGCCTGAGTATGGGCGCGTTACCCTTGATTCGCTTCGCGCCGCCATGCGTTCCGGTGAGCTTGCGCCAGACGTGCAGATCGCGATGATGGGCTATTCAGGCGGCAGCATTGCTACGAGCTGGGCTGCTGCAATGGCGCCCGAATTTGCACCGGATGTCAATGAGCACCTCATCGGCGCCGCCATGGGTGGTGTGCTCGTAGCACCTGCAAATAACATCAAATACATCGATGGTTCGCCCGTCTGGGCTGGCATTTCGGCCATGACCATCGTGGGTGTTTCTCGTTCCATTCCCGGCTTCGATCTCACCCCCTACCTCAACGATTACGGCATCCGGATCCTCGAAAGCGTCAATCGCGCCTCGATCGCAGAAGTTGAGGGCCAATATGGTGGCCTGCGCTGGGTGGATATGGCCAAGCCCGAATACCAAAACCCATTTTCTATCCCCGAATTTGTCGGTGCCGTCAATAGCCTCAATATTGGTCTGCAGCCCAATCCGAGTATTCCGCTGCAGATCTGGCAATCCAACGGAGGGATTGTCGAGGGCACCATTCCCGGCGAGCAGGGGCTTGGCGACGGCGTCATGTTAGAAAATGATGTGCGTGGTCTTGCCACCAAATACTGCCAAGCAGGAGTGACGGTGGAATATATCACCGACCCAAGCATCTCTCACACGCCCGGCATTGCTAAATGGGCCTTGGTGGCAAATCAGTGGATTCAACCACGCTTGGAGGGCAAAGCTGCGCCGAATAATTGCGGCACATACCCCGCCGGCACCGTGTTTGCACCGGTGGAGGTAGAGCCTCAGGCACAGCCCGTGGATCCAGGCCCAGCCCAAGGATCCGCGGCGCTGCGCTTTGCTTAGCGCTTCTGGTACAGCTTCTTTTGCTGGAACTTCGGATCGGAAGTAACCAGCACGCCCAGGTTGCGGAAGATGCCCTCATCCACGGAACCGAGGATGGTGGTGGTGTGCACATCGCAACCGTGGAGGTTCTTGAGCTGCTCCAGGGCCTTCGCCGCATCCTCATTGGTTTCGGCGGAGGTTGAAAGCGCAATGAGCACCTCGTCGGTGTGCAGGCGAGGGTTCTGGCTGCCCAGGTGCATCGTCTTTAGGCGCTGGATCGGCTCGATGGAACCGGGGGAGAGCAGGTGGACATCTTCAAGGCCTGCGAGGTGCTTCAAGGCATTGAGCAGCATCGCTGCCGAACACCCAAGCAGTTCGCTGGTGCGGCCGGTGATGATTGTGCCATCGGGAAGTTCAATGGCGCTGCCTGGTTCCCCGGTGCGCTCTGCAACTTCGCGCGCAGGGGCGACGACTTTGCGTTGGGAGGGCTTAATGCCAGCCTTTGCCATCACCACAGCGGCACGCTCGGATTGGGTCGAGTCGATGCCCTGCTTTGCTTCGTCGACAAGCGCCTTGAAATAGCGGCGGATGATTTCCTGCTCGGCGGCCTCGCGGCACGCGGCATCATCGGAGATGCAATAGCCGGCCATATTCACGCCCATATCGGTAGGCGACTGGTAGGGCGAAGAGCCGGTCAGGCGCTCAAGTAGGGTCTTGAGCAGCGGGAATGCTTCAACATCGCGGTTATAATTCACCGTCTGCTCGCCATAGGCGGCCAGGTGGAAGGAGTCGATGATGTTCGCGTCGTTGAGGTCCACGGTGGCTGCCTCATAGGCCAGGTTCACCGGGTGCTCAAGCGGCAGATTCCAAATGGGGAAGGTCTCGAACTTTGCGTAGCCTGCAGCGGTGCCGCGCTGGTGCTCGTGGTAGATCTGCGAAAGGCAGGTGGCCAGCTTGCCTGAGCCCGGCCCTGGTGCCGTCACAACCACCAAATCGCGGGTGGTGGCGGCGTATTCATTGCGGCCGAAACCATCCTCGCTCACCACGAAGTCTTGGTCGGTGGGGTAGCCGGGGATCACGCGGTGGCGAGCCACTTTCACGCCGAGGCGCTCCAGGCGTTCGATGAAGGCCATGGCCAAGCGGTTGTCGTCGTCGAGTTGGGTGATCACCACGTGCTCTGCAAGAAAGCCGCGGTCACGGAAGACGTCGATGAGTCGGAGCACATCGTCCTCATAAGAAATGCCAAGGTCGGCGCGGATTTTGTGGCGCTCGAGGTCCTTGGCATTGATGCAAACGAGGATTTCCACTTCGTCGCGGATGCGATCCAACATTGCAATTTTGTTGTCTGGGGTGAATCCGGGGAGGACTCGGGAGGCGTGGAGATCGTCGAAAAGCTTGCCTCCCATTTCTAGATACAATTTGCCGCCAAGTTCTTCGCGGCGGGCCTTAATGTGCTGGGATTGCAGCTCGATGTACTTATCGCGGTCGAAACCGATTCGGTATGTCATGGACTTTAATCATAACAAGACGGGCGCAGAATATACTCCTTGGCATGTCCGTGTATGGCAATAATCAACAGTCTTCGCCCAAGCGCCTGCGCATTCGTCACATCCAAGCGATGAAGGATCAAGGCCAGCCCATTAGCGCTTTAACCAGCTACGATGCCTTAAGCGCACGCATTTTTGCCGAGGCCGGCATCGATATTTTGCTCGTGGGGGATTCCGCGGCAAATGTGGTGTTTGGCAGGGCCTCAACGCTTTCAATGTCCTTGAATGAAATGGCCGTGCTTGGCCGCGCTGTAGCCGATGCGGCACCGCGACCACTCGTGGTGGTAGACCTTCCCTTCGGTTCTTATGAAGTCTCTTGCGAACAAGGTGTGCAAAGCGCCATCGAACTAATGAAGGCCACCGGGGCAGACGCCATCAAATTAGAAGGCGAGCGCCCCGAGCTTATCCGCGCCATTGTTCAGGCCGGCATTCCCGTGATGGCGCACCTTGGCTTTACGCCCCAATCCGAGCACGCGCTCGGCGGCTTTGTGGTGCAGGGCAAGGGCGAGGCACGTGAAACGCTCTTCCAATCCGCTCGCCGTGTAGAAGAAGCCGGCGCCTTCGCCGTGGTCTTAGAGATGGTGCCTCAAGAAATTGCAGGCGAAATTAGCGCTGCGCTGCGCATTCCCACCATCGGTATCGGCGCGGGTAACGCCACCGATGGGCAGATTTTGGTGTGGACCGATGCCTTTGGTTTGGGCCAGGGGCGCGCGCCGCGTTTTGTGCGCCGCTTTGCCGACGTCGCCTCTGTGCTCGATCAAGCCGCACGCGAGTATATCCAGGAGGTTCATGCTCGAACCTTCCCGGCCGAGGCTGAATCCTTTTCCGATACCGAGGAGCGCTAATGCCGCAGCTTGTCCACAGCATTGCCGAACTGCAGCAGGCGCTAGCAAGCCTGCGCGAAACGAAGCCCGGCAGCATCGGGCTCATTCCAACCATGGGGGCGCTACACCAAGGCCACCTGCAGTTGGTGGGAGCGGCGTCGGATTGCGATATTCGCGTGCTCAGCATTTTTGCCAATCCGCTGCAATTTGCTGATCTGGGCGATTGCGATGATTATCGCAACTATCCGCGCCAGCTTGATCAGGATCTGGCCTTGCTCGAAGGCAGCGTGGATCTGGTCTTTGCGCCTTCGGTAGAAGAAATGTACCCCCAAGGCGTGCCGGATATTTGGGTTCGTTCGGGCCGGATGGGGGAGATCTTAGAGGGCGCTTCGCGGCCTGGGCACTTCGATGGGGTAGTCACCGTGGTGGCCAAGCTGTTGAATCTGGTGCAGCCAGACGTGGCGTTTTTTGGGCAAAAAGATGCCCAGCAGCTCGCCATTATTCGACGCATGGTGGAGGACTTGAACTTCCCCGTTCGGATCGTTGCCGTACCCATCGTGCGAAGCGCGGAAGGTTTGGCGCAATCAAGCCGCAATGCTCGGCTCAGTGCCAAGGGCAAGCAGCAGGCCTTGGCGCTTTCGCAGGCGGTGGAGGCCGTGCGTGCAAATCCTGGTGCGATTGATCAGGTAAGGCAGGAGTTAGCCGCAGCACCTGGGGTGAGCCTTGATTACCTCAAGCTGGTGGGTGAGGATCTCTTAGAAGATTCCGTGCCCGCCCTGGTGCTGTGCGCGGCATGGGTAGAGGGCGTGCGCCTGCTCGACGCCGCCCCCTTGGATTAGTTATTTTTCTTCGATGCCTTCGATGGCCGCGGCCAGGCCGAGGTCATCGTCGTCGTCGAGTTCGGTGCGGGCGATATTGCCCTTGGCAAAGCGGTCTACCACCATGGCGATCGCACCATCGCCGGTGACGTTGCAGGCGGTGCCGAAGGAGTCGATGGCGATATAGGCGGCGATCATGAGCGCCACTTGATCATCGTTGAAGCCGAGGTTGGCAGAAAGCAGGCCAACGGCGGCCATGATGGCGCCACCTGGTACGCCTGGGGCTGCCACCATGGTCACGCCCAGCATGAGAATGAAGCCAATCGCGGTGGTCAGCGGGATATCCATGCCGTCCATGAACATGATGGCGAAGGCGAAGAGCGTAATCTTCATCATCGAGCCGGAGAGGTGGATGGTGGCGCAGAGCGGCACGGTAAAGCCTGCCACCGACTGGCTCACATCGTTTTTGCGGGCGCATTCGTAGGTGACGGGGATGGTGGCTGCAGAAGAAGAGGTGCCCAGGGCCGTGAAGTAGGCGGGCATCATGTTCTTCAAAGAGCTAAAGGGATTGCGGCGCGCGATGGAACCTGCGATGAGGAATTGCAGCAGCAACAGCACGAAGCTCATCACGATGGCCAGCACCAGCACCTTGGCAAAGGCCGAAAGGGTGGCGGTGAGGTTGCCGTTCATGCCCAGCGAGAGGAACATGCCAAAGATATACAGCGGCAGCAGGGGCACGATGAAGCCCGAGATCACCTTCATTACCACGCGGCGCAGATCGGCAACGCCGGAGTAGAGGGTGTCGGATTTAACGGTGGTCATGGCCACGCCCACCACGAAGGCGAGGATCAGGGCCGTCATCACTTCCATCGGCGCTGGCATTTGGATGTCGATATATGAGGCCAGCGCGCCTTCTTCCACATCGTGGACGGCCACATCGCCCTGGTTGTTCAGCAGGATCGGGTAGGCCAGCATGGCCACGGCCCAGGAGATCAGGCCGGAAACAACCGCGGAGCCGTAGGCGATGCCGGTGGTGATGGCCAGCCATTTACCGGCGCCGCGTCCCAGACCGGCGATGGCGGGCGTGATCAGCGCGAAGATGAGTACGGGGATGAAGAAGCCGAGGAAGTTACCAAACAGGCTGTTAAAGGTGACAAATACCCGCGCGAGCCACACAGGGAAGAAGAGGCTGCAGATAATGCCGAGGATGATCGCGAGGATGATCCTAAATAGCAGCGAACTGGAGAGTCGCTTGAAGTCCATGAAAATTTCCTTTCGATCGCGGCGAGGGGACCGCATTCGTACTCAAAATACCCTATTAACTCGCATTTCCTAGCTTTTCGACGTCCCAGTGCTCGCATGTTTCACGTGAAACATTGGCCTAAGCGAGTAGCATGTCTGGCATGACTTTCGTCGGCATTTTGCTTCTCATCATTGCCCTTTGCGCGATCATCCTTGGCGTGCTCGGGTGGACTCGCAAGCTACCCGGCAATTCCTATATCGGCATTAAAGTGCCCGAGGTGCGCAAGTCGCGCCAGATGTGGGATGCTGCCCACCAAACCGCAGGCCCGCTCTGGGTGATCAGCGGCGTCGCCTTCTCCTTTGCCGGGCTGCTCTGCTTTGTGAATAACGCTTGGCTCTGGCTGCTGGCCGCCGTGCTCACCTTCTTCGGCATAGTGCTCGTAGCGCTTGGCTCTAGCCTCGGCTCGCGCACCGTTGCCGTGCTCGCCGATCACGACGCCAAACAAGAAGCAGCACAATCCTCCTGCTGCAGTGCCGGTGGGCAAGAGGAAGCCCCCACCGCTCCCGAGGTGGATGTGGAAGCGCTTCGCCGTGCGGTGAAGGATCACTAAGGCTTCTCTTGCAGTGTGAGCCAAGACCCAGTAATCTAAATCTTCGTGAATACACAACAATGCATCTGGTGGTGGCGCGCTTAAGGCGGGTCACGTTTGCATTGCAACAACACTAGGCTCGTCAGCTTCTTGCTACGGGCCTTTTGCTCTATTTACCGCACGGGCTCCAAGGCAAGAAGCCACACCGGCGAAAGGGCATGATGGAATTTTTTAGCGCGCGCACGAGGGTGCGCTATCACAGCGACGCAGCCGCACTCTTTGCTGCACTCGGCGGCATCGAGGCGCACGACGCAGTGCTGCTGGAATCAGCCGATATTGAATCCAAGAAGAAAACCCGATGCGTAGCCGCACTCAAGGCCGCGCTGCGAGTGACCTGCCGCGGCGAGCAGGTGCACCTTAAGGCATTAAGCCCCACCGGCGAAGCCATGCTGGCACGGCTCGATGGCGATGCCAAGCAGGAAACCACCTTTAGCTTTGAGCCCTCCACCGCCCACGATGAACGCGATCGACTCCTTGATCGCAGCCAGGTGGAGGTGTTGCGCCGCCTGCAGCTCGACGCCGGGTATGAAGGCGAGATGCTGCCCTTTATCGTCGGTGGATTCGCCTTCGATTTTGTGGCCACCTTCGAGGATCTTCCCAAGGTAGCGCCCGGGCCAAATACCTTCCCCGACTATCAATTCCTCGTAGCCGAAACCCTGCTCACCATCGATCACCGCACCCAAGAGGCTGCCGTGGAGGCCGTGGGCCTAAGCCAGCAGGAGGCAGAAGCTGCGGTTGCTCAGCTTCGCGAGGAGATCGAGGCGATCGAGCTTGAAGAGCCCCCGCTTGGCCAGCCGCAGGGGAAATTGGATGTGCACACGAATATTTCCGATGCCAACTTCCGCCAAGCCGTGTCCGAACTCCAGGGCAATATTCGTCAAGGTGACATTTATCAGGTCGTGCCCGCGCGCCACTTCACCTGCGAATGCCCCGATGCCTACATCGCCTATCGCCACCTGCGCGCCACCAACCCCAGCCCCTACATGTTCTATATGCGCAGCGTGTCTGAGGCCGGACCCTATGAACTCTTTGGAGCCTCACCGGAATCCAACCTGACCCTCGAGATGCCCTCGCGTCGCGTGCAGCTCTACCCAATCGCCGGCACCCGCCCACGTGGTTTAAACCCCGACGGTTCCATCAACCACGAACTCGATATCCGCGCCGAATTAGATATGCGCACCGATGCCAAAGAGGTAGCCGAGCACTCCATGCTGGTGGATCTTGCCCGCAACGACCTTGCCCGCGTTGCCGTGCCCGCCACCCGAAAAGTAGCCGAACTATTACAAGTGGATCGCTACTCGCGAGTGATGCACCTGATCAGTCGCGTCGAAGCCACCCTGCACGAAGACTTCGATGCACTCGATGCTTATCGTGCTTGTATGAACATGGGCACCCTCACCGGTGCACCTAAACTGCGCGCAATGGAGCTGCTGCGCGAGGTAGAAGGGATCCGCCGAGGCTCCTACGGCGGGGCAGTGGGCTATTTACGCGGCGATGGATCCATGGATACCTGCATCGTGATCCGCTCCGCCTTCGTCCAAGACGGCCAGGCCGTCGTGCAGGCCGGAGCCGGTGTGGTGCGAGATTCCGTGCCCCAACTCGAAGCCGATGAGACACTGCACAAAGCCTATGCCGTATTGCACGCCATCGCATTGGCTCAAGGAAAAGAAGTAGAGGTGCACAAATGAGGCCCGAAGATATCCACGTGCTCATGCTCGATAACAGAGACTCCTTTGTGTACAACCTCGTCGATGCCTTCGCCGTGGCAGGGTATCGCTGCACGGTGTTTCGCAATGACGTAGCCGTAGAAGAAATCCTTGCAGCACAGCCGGACCTGATCGTGCTTTCTCCAGGCCCTGGCCACCCACGCGAAGCCGGTTGCATGATGGAACTGATCAGCACCTGCTTTGATAAGCAGATCCCCATGCTCGGCATCTGCCTTGGATTCCAAGCGCTCCTGGAACACTTTGGCGGCACCGTGCGCCCCTGCGGGCCAGTGCACGGCAAGATGGACCACATGAAACTCAGCCCCGCCGGTATGCAAAGCCCGCTCTTTGCGGGCCTTGCCACCGACGCCGGACCCGAAAACCACTTCAAGGGCACACTGGTGCCCATTGCGCGCTATCACTCGCTCGGCTGCACCGATAGCCCAGATGCGCTCGAAGTGCTCGCGACCTGCGAATCGGAAATCGGCGAAGTAGTCATGGCCGCACAAACACCCGGCGCCATCGGCTTGCAATTCCACCCCGAATCCGTGCTCAGCCCTGCTGGGCCCAAAATGATTGATCGCTGCATCGAGGCGCTGTTAAGTGCGCGCGGTGCGACGTCGAAAAGCTAGGAACATTATGAGTGTAGAAACATTAATCAAGTACCTGGACAACCCCAACCCCAGCGTTGAAGAGGCCGTGGAAGTCTTCACCCCGCTCACCGTGGGCGAATACGACGACGTACACATCGCAGCGCTGCTGGCCACCATCCGCACGCGCGGAGAAACAGCCGCAGACATCACCGGCGCAGCCAAAGCCTTCCTCGCAGCCGGGCGACCATTCCCCATCACAGGCAAAGGCCTACTCGACACCGCCGGCACCGGCGGAGACGGCGCAAATACCATTAACGTCACCACCGCCGCCTCGCTCGTTGCCGCCGCCGGGGGAGTCAAAACCATCAAATGCGGCAACCGCTCAGTATCCTCCAAATCGGGCTCGGCGGATGTGCTCGAAGCGCTCAACATCCCCCTCGACCTGGACCCAGACCGAGCCGTGCGCCAATTCGAAGCCTCCAACTTCACCTTCCTTTTCGCCCCCGCATACCACCCGGCCATCGCCCATGTGATGCCGGTGCGCAAGGCGCTACGCATCCCCACCCTCTTTAATACGCTCGGGCCCATCCTTTCTCCCGCGCGCCCGGAATTCCAGATCATGGGCATTGCCAAAGAATCGATGGGGCCAATAATCGCCGAGACCTTCCGCGATCTCGGCCGCAACCACGCCCTTGTGGTGCACGGCTCAGGCACCGATGAGATTGCCGTGCACGGCCCCACGCATATTTGGGAGCTCGAAGGCGGGGAGATCACCGAATATGAAGTCACCCCCGAAGAGCTCGGCCTTGATACCCACGCCCTAGCTGATCTTGCCGGAGGCGACGCCACCGAGAATGCCCGCCTCATGCGCGATACCTTCGCCGGGCGCGGGGCTGTGGCACACCGCGATGCCATCGCCGCCAATGCCGGTGGCATGTTCTACGTCACCGGCGCGAGCGACTCGCTGCGCGAGGGTGTCGAGCGTGCCAAGGAACTGCTCGATTCCGGGGCAGTGGAGCAGTGGTTAGCAACCCACGAGGAGGCCAACTATGGCGGATAAGGCCCTACCCACCGTGCTTGAGGGCATCGTGCAAACCCGGCGCGGGCACCTTGCTGATATCCGCGAGCGGATCAACCACGTGGATCCAGAGGCCTTGCCGCGCTCTGAGCGATCGCTATTCCAATCCCTTTCCGCCCCCGGCGGACCGCACTTCATTATGGAATGCAAGGCCGCATCGCCTTCGTTGGGGCTGATCCGCGCCTCCTATCATCCAGGCGAAATTGCGCGGGTGTATTCGCGCTATGCGGCAGGCATTAGCGTGCTGTGCGAGCCGGAGCGTTTTGGTGGCGACTATAACCACCTGGCCACCGTGGCATCTTCGACGCATCTTCCGGTGTTGTGCAAGGACTTCATCATTGATCTGGTGCAGGTGCATGCGGCGCGCTACTTCGGTGCCGATGCCATCCTGCTCATGCTGAGCATTTTGGACGATGATGAGTACCGTGTGCTTTCCGCGGAGGCGCAGCGCCTTGGAATGGATGTGCTCACGGAGGTCATTGATGAAGAAGAAGTGGCCCGCGCGCAGCGCTTAGGCGCAAAGATCTTCGGCATTAATCACCGCAATCTTCACGATCTTTCCATCGATCTTGGCCGCTCTGCCCGTTTGGCACCGCTGGTGCCCAAGGGGGCAGTGGTGGTATCCGAGTCGGGTATCCGCGAGCACGCCGTGGTGCGTGAGCTTGCGGCACATTCCGATGCCTACCTCGTTGGCTCACACCTCACCGGGCAGCAGGACGTAGACCAGGCCGCGCGCAGCCTCGTATTTGGCGATAACAAGGTGTGCGGTTTGCGTTCTCCTTCCGCCGCCCAAGCCGCACGCGCGGCAGGCGCTCTCTACGGCGGGCTCATTTTTGAGCAAGCCAGCCCGCGCAATGTTTCACGTGAAACATCGGCCGAAATTATCGCCGCGGAACCTGGGCTGCGCTATGTGGCGGTATCTAGACGCACCGAAGGTTGGGCCGAGCTGATCCAAGAGGGCATCGTAGCCGTGCAGATCCACGCACCTTATCAAGGTTCCCTCGAAGCCGAACGCGCGCTGATCGCCCACGTGCGCGAGGAAGTAGGGGAGGGCATCGAAGTCTGGCGTGCTATTTCTATGACTGCCCCAGAAGGCCCGGAGCTTGCACGCGCGCTCGTAGAAGAGGTGGACCTTCTCGTGCTGGATGCAGCAGAAGGCGGCAGCGGCACACGCTTTGATTGGGCATTGATCCCCGAAGAAGTGCGCCAGCACAGCCTCATCGCCGGTGGCATCGGCCCGGATAACCTCCACGAGGCCCTTGGCATTGGGTGCGCAGGCGTGGACCTGAATTCCGGTGTGGAATACCACCACGCCGGCCCCTTTAATCACCACAAAGACGCAGGCGCGCTACGCCGGGCGTTTCACATCATCCGCACCGACGCAAAGGACGCGAAACGTGACTGAATCATCGACCATCCTGCCCGCATACTTTGGAGAATTCGGCGGACAATTCGTACCCGAATCCTTAATCCCAGCCTTAGATCAGCTTGAACGCGCCTTTGTAGATGCCATGGAATCCGAGGCCTTCCGCGAAGAACTGCGCGGCTACCTCCGCGATTACCTAGGCCGCCCAACACCGCTCACCGAATGCTCAAAGCTGCCCCTAAGCCGCAAGAACGGCGAATCCAAGGTGCGCATCTTTCTCAAGCGTGAAGATCTCGTGCACGGCGGCGCACATAAAACCAACCAGGTGATCGGCCAGGCACTCCTGGCCAAGCGCATGGGCAAAACGCGCATCATCGCGGAAACCGGCGCCGGACAACACGGCACCGCCACCGCCTTGGCCTGCGCGCTATTAGACCTCGAATGCGTCATTTATATGGGCGCTAAAGACGTGGAACGCCAGCAGCCCAATGTCTATCGCATGGAGCTGATGGGCGCGAAGGTCGTGCCGGTGGATTCCGGTTCCGGCACGCTCAAGGATGCCGTGAACGAGGCCCTGCGCGATTGGACGGCCACTTTCCACGAATCTCACTACCTGCTCGGCACCGCCGCAGGCCCGCACCCCTTCCCAACCATCGTGCGTGAATTCCACCGTGTTATTTCCACCGAAGCCAAAGCCCAAATGCTTGAACGCACCGGCGGCCTGCCCGATGTGGTGGTTGCCTGCGTAGGTGGCGGCTCCAATGCCATTGGCATGTTTGCAGACTTCATTGATGAGCCCTCCGTGGAGCTCGTAGGCGCAGAACCCGGTGGGCATGGCCTGGATTCTGGAGAACACGGCGCGACCATTAGCGCCGGCCAAATCGGCATCCTCCACGGCACCCGCAGCTACCTCATGCGCAATGGCGATGGGCAGGTAGAAGAAAGCTACTCCATTTCCGCCGGCTTGGACTACCCAGGCGTAGGCCCCCAGCATGCCTACTTAGCCGCCAGCGGCCGGGCAAAATATGTGGCCATCACCGATGCCGAAGCACTCGAGGCCTTCCAATTGCTTTCACGTGAAGAAGGCATCATTCCCGCCCTCGAATCCAGCCACGCGCTGGCCTATGCCCTCAAGCGTGCCGCTACTGCAGACCGCGAAGGCAAAGCGCTGAACATCCTCGTCTCCCTTTCTGGCCGAGGCGACAAAGACATTGACCATGTTCGCGCCACCCTCGAGGCCAACCCCGAGCTCAAGCTGAAAGGCTAGAAACCATGACCCGTTATGCAGCACTCTTCCAACGCCTGGGCAGCGAGGGCGCCTTTGTTCCCTTCGTCATGTTGGGCGATCCCACACCCGAAGATTCCTTGCACATCATCCGCACCCTCATCCACGCAGGGGCCGATGCCCTGGAGCTCGGCGTTGCTTTTTCTGATCCAGTAGCCGATGGGCCGACCATTCAACGCTCGCACCTGCGCGCACTCGATGCAGGGGCAACGGTGGATAGCTCCCTGGATCTCATTGCGCAGATCCGCGAGGAATTCCCCGAGGTTCCCATCGGCTTGCTCATCTACGGCAACGTGCCCTTTACCCGGGGCATTGATCGCTTCTATGAGGAATTTGCCAAGGCCGGTGCTGATTCCATCTTGATTCCCGATGTTCCCGTGCGCGAAGGGCAGCCCTTTATTTCCGCTGCCGAAAAGGCGGGCATTGATCCCATCTTCATCGCACCCGCTAGGGCCAGCGAGGCAACGCTGGAGGGAGTGGCGGCACATTCCAAGGGCTATATCTATGCCGTTTCACGTGATGGCGTTACCGGCACCGAGCGCGCATCGGAGACCACCGGGCTGCGCGAAGTAGTGGAAAATATTGAACGCTTTGGCGGTGCCCCCATTCTGCTTGGCTTTGGCATCTCCACCCCGGAACACGTTGCCGAGGCCATCGCGGCCGGAGCCAGGGGAGCGATCAGTGGTTCGGCAATCACCTCGATTATCGAGCGCCACTGCGAAGGCGAACACCCTAAGCCGGCAAAGGTGCGCGACCCGGAGGCGCTTGGCAAAGAGTTGGGAGAATTTGTTCAGGCCATGAAGGCCGCCACGAAGCAATAATTGCCCGATTTTGCACTGTCGGATGGTGATGTGGAAGCTCAAGGGATTAACGTCACGGTGACGTTAGGCTTCTGCTTAGGTTATGGTTGGTTTTAACAATCAGGCCGCGGTGCCATACTCAAGGGTATGAATCAGCCAGAGCAACACCTCTGTTCCCGACGAGCCTTCCTCATCGGCAGCGCAACCACCTTCGCTGGTGCACTCCTAGTAGCCTGCGGGGGAGAAAAGAACGTACCCCAAGACATCGCCGTCAACGACGTTCCAGTGGGCAGCGCGGTGATCGTAGATAAATACATCATCGCCCAACCCACCGAAGGCGATTACAAGGCCTACTCAGCCGTCTGCCCCCACCAGGGCGCACCAATTACCGTGGTGGAAGGCGATACCGTCAAATGCACCAAGCACGGCTCCAAATTCAGCATCAAAGACGGCAGCGTGCTCAACGGCCCAGCCCAGCAACCCCTCGAATCAGTGGGGGCACACATGGATAACGGCCAAATCCACGTGGGTTAAACCGCGAGTAGCTCAACACCAGGTAGCGCGACATCAGGCAGCACGACATGAGGCAGCGCGACATGAGCCTTAGCCCCGGCGACTAGGCTTTGGGCATGCGCCGAATCTCCATCGACCCGCTGATCGTCCTGATCCTCTCGGCAGTCCTGCTCGCCATCGTCTTTCCCGTGCGTGGGCAGGCCGCCGAGTGGTTCCGCTATGCCACCGATATCGCCATCGCAGCGCTGTTCTTCTTATACGGCGCAAGGCTTTCCACCCGAGAGGCCCTCGAAGGCCTCAAGCACTGGCGCTTACACCTGACCATCCTGGCATTTACCTTTGTACTCTTCCCCCTCATCGGCATAGCACTCCAACCCCTAGGCTCCTGGTTCGGCGCCGGCATCGCCATGGGGCTGATGTATCTGACCCTGGTACCTTCCACCGTGCAATCCTCGGTGGCTTTTACTTCCATTGCAAAGGGCAATGTTGCAGGCGCTATCGTCAGCGCCTCACTATCGAATATGCTCGGGGTTTTCCTCACCCCAATCTTGGTGATGGCGCTGATGACCCACGACGGCTCGGTGCACGTGGATACCAGCGTCTTTATCAAAATCGCCACCCAACTGCTCTTACCCTTCGTGCTCGGCCAATTACTCAGGCCGATTGTTGGGGCAGTAGCTGCCACGAAGGGCACCAAGGTAGTCGACCGCGGCTCTATCACCATGGTGGTGTATTCGGCCTTTTCTCAAGGCATGGTGGCCGGGATTTGGGCCAGCATCGGCGCAATGCAGATCCTCGCCCTCATCGTGCTTTCTGCCGTGATTGTTGCCCTGATGCTCTGGTTGAGCAAGCTTGTGGCACAAAAGCTTCATTTTGGGCGCGGCGATCGTATCGCTATACAATTTTGCGGCTCTAAAAAGTCGCTCGCATCAGGGCTTCCCATGGCAGCGGTGATCTTCGGCGGTGCGCAGCTTTCGCTGCTGATTTTGCCGCTGATGATCTTCCACCAGGTGCAATTAATCATGTGCTCCTGGTACGCCCAGCATCTCCATTCCCAAAAACTCTAGAAAGGGCGCAGCAATGCTCTATGTACGCACCACCTTCACCATCCCTGGGGTAGGCCAAAGCATCCACATCGCAGAATTAGAACCCATCGGGCCTCACACCTGCCGCATGCACCGCATGATTGAGCTCGACCCCCAAGGCGTGATCCGCGGCAGCGTCCACGGCACGCAAATCAAAGGCGAAGCCACCCCGCCCATGCAGGAAGTACCCCACCCCGATACCTACGAGCAATATGAGGGGATTCAGGCCGAGCATCTCGACGCAGCAAGCTTCCAGGCGCTATGGGCAGAGGCCGAAGCCAAGCTTGGCTCCTAGCTTCTTAGTTATCGTCGATCTCACTTGGGTAGGTGGCAAACAGCGGCAAGGGCATGGGCTGGCGGCGCAGCACATTTACCCAAAGGTCTTGATTGCCGGGGGTGAGAATATCCGAGGGCAGCGCGGGGGTGACGTACCAATCGCCGCTGGCGATTTCTTCTTCCAATTCACCAGGGCCCCAAAACTGCAGGCCTTGGAAAATACGTACACCCTCTAAGAGCTCGCCTACCTCACCTGGATCTTCGCTCATGGCGATGCGCACGATGCGGTTGGCAACGCGCAGCATATCCGGGTGCTCTTCGCGCACCTTATCTTTAGCCAAGATGCCCAAGGCGGAGACTGCTCGCTGCTCGTGGGCACCGCCAATAAACACAGCCGGGGGCTTGGAGGCCAATGGCGCCCATGCGGGCAAGACATTAAATACCGCCACATCGGAGCGCTGATTCAAAATCACCGCCATGGAGTGCGTCTCGGAGTGCTCCAGCACCAAGAGGATGCTGCGGTGAAAGAAGCTGCCCTCTAAGCCGAGGGGGTCGGTCACTAGCAACATGCCGGGTTCTGGCGTTGCCTGTTCAAGGGCTTGGAAGAGCCGTTCTCCAAAGAGGTTCATGCTTCCTGCCTTTCTTTCCACCACGCTTGCAGTGCTGCTTCGGCTTCTTCTACTTCCATCGGGCCGCGCTCTAAACGCAGCTCCTTGAGATACTGCCAGGCTTGCCCAACCTCGGGGCCTGGCTGAAGACCTAGGAGCTCCATAATCGCATTGCCGTCAAGCGCAGGGCGCACTTTAGCCAAGTCTTCTTTGGCGGCGAGATCTTCAATGCGCTCGGCAAAAAGATCAAATAAACGCCGCAGCCTTTGGGCTTTCTTGCGATTGCGCGTGGTCACATCGGCTCGCACCAGCGTATTTAATTGCTCAAGCTGATCGCCTGCATCATTAACGTACCTGCGCACCGCAGAATCGGTCCAAGAATCCTCGCTAAAGCCGTGGAAGCGCATGTGCAAGAACACAAGCTGGGATACGTCTTTGACCATCTGCTTGGAGTATTTCAGTTTGCGCATGCGCTTGCGCACCATCTTGGCGCCCACCACCTCGTGTTGGTGGAAGCTCACCCGGCCATTTTCATGGAATTCCCTGGTAGCAGGCTTACCAATATCGTGGGTAAGTGCCGCCCAGCGCAACACCAAATCGGGAGATTCTTCTAACTCCACGGCTTGGCGCAGCACCGTCAAGGAATGCTCGTAGACATCTTTGTGTTGGCGGTGTTCGTCTTGGGTGAGCCTTAATGCCGCAATTTCCGGGTACACCACATCGGCCAGGCCGGTATCAACCATGACGCGGATACCATCCCAAGGGGCCTGACCGAGCATGAGCTTGTCTAATTCCATCTGCACGCGCTCGGCGGAGATGCGCTCGATCTGCCCGGCCATTTCCTCCATGGCCTTCTGCACGCGCGGGGCTAGGGAGAATTCCAGTTGCGACACAAAGCGCGCTGCCCGCAGCATGCGTAGGGGATCGTCGTGAAAGCTCAGCTCGGGGGCGGCGGGGGTATCAAGGAGGCGGTGTTGCAGATCTTCTAAACCGCCGAGGGGATCATGAAAGACCGGCTCTGCGTCAACATCGAGCTCTAAGGCCATAGCGTTGACGCGAAAATCACGCCGGATCAGGTCATCTTCTAGGCGATCACCATATTGCACCTCGGGGTTGCGCGATTGGCCATCATAGCTATCGGCGCGGAAGGTGGTGATCTCAATCTGCATGCCCTGGATCTCTGCGGAGATGGTGCCGAAATCGATGCCGGTATCCCATACGCTGGGGCTGAGGGCTTGCAGGATCTGCTGCACCTGTTCAGGGCGCGCCTCGGTGGTGAAGTCGAGGTCGTGGCCTAAACGGCCAAGGAGCGCGTCGCGCACGGAGCCACCCACTAGGTATAAGGAGTAGCCCTGATCCCGAAATGCCTGTGCGAGCGGGCGCAGGACCGGTTGGAGTTTGGCTATTTCCTTATGCCCCTGCAGCAGCAAAGTTGCGTTGCGTGACGTCATCATTAGCAAGATTCTACATTCTTGGCGCGCCCTGGCTTATACCGTTTCAGGGCGCCAGCGGTTACGATCAGCGGGATGGATGAAAACGAGACCGCCGCAGGTGGTTCCTCGCAACCCTCGAAGCATCCCCGCAGGCGCAGGCGACGGGGGCGCTCGAAGAAGCGCGGTGCCCAGGCACAACAGCAGCGCGGCCACCAAAATAGTGAAGGTGGCGGCGCTTCTCGGCGTGCCCGCGGGCGTGCAGGAAGCTCCGGGCGCAGGCAGCGGCGAACCCACAATTCCCGTGGGCCACAAGCCAGTTCCATGCCCACCCGCGATGAAACCTCCGCGGGCGGCTTGCTCGTGTCTGGTTTGGCCGAGGCGGTAGACGCCGAAGGCAATGTGGATCTTTCTAAGATCTATGTTGCGCTCATTGGCAGGCTGGATCGACGCGGCCGCATCCTCTGGTCGATGCCGAAGGGGCATGTGGAACCGGGCGAAGATAAAGCCGCCACCGCAGAACGTGAGGTGTGGGAGGAAACGGGCGTACACGGCGAGGTCTTTGCCGAGCTCGGTGTGATTGATTATTGGTTCGTTTCTGAAGGCGTGCGGATCCATAAAACCGTGCACCATCATCTCTTGCGCTTTGTCGACGGAGACCTCAACGACGAAGATCCGGAAGTGACCGAGGTTGCCTGGATCCCGGCGAATAAGCTCAGCGAGCATTTCGCCTACGCTGATGAACGCAAACTTGCACGGGTGGCTTATAACCTTTTGCCTGAATATGCCCGCGCAGAACGCGCCGAAGGGAGGGTCACGCCACGTTAAGCCGTCGAATGCTCAGCACCGGCGTGGCTGTTGGTTTGCTCGTCGGTGTGCTTGGCATGCCCGATACAGCCTTAGGCGAGGGGCTTCCCGTATCGCCTTCTGCCCAAAGCACCCGCGAACGCTGGGTCAACCCGAATGTTCGCGAGATTGATGCCGAGGGCGATCTTCGCATTGCCCTGACCCAAGTGCCCACCTCCGTGGAGCTTGGATCCCCACTTTCGCTGCGCGCCGAGGTGCTCAACGAATCCGATGAGCCGCTCAACGCCGATAATCTGCGCATCCTCATCGCCCACGCCGATAGCGAGGATTCCCTTGGGCAAAGCCGCGAGGTGTTAGCCGCTGATCCCTCTGCCTATCCCTACCGGGCAACGCCCATCAAGCTCAGCGGTGTGATTGAGCCGGGTGAAGCCAAAGAGATCTCCCTTGAAGTAAGCACTGCCGAGCAGGGCGATGGCCTGCGGCTTCAAGCCGGCGGGGTGTATCCGGTGATGGTGGCCTTGGAATCAAGCAGCGAGGGCATCGTCAGCACCCAACGCTTCTTAAGTGCTGTGCGTAGCAGTGATGAAGAAGAACAAGAAAGCACCGCCCTTTCGGTGTTGGTGCCCCTGAGTGCTCCCATTGATGCCGTTGGTGGCGAAACCGGCGATGCCCCCGAGCCTGCAGAGCTGTTATTGCAGTCTGAGGATCTCGCCCACAACTTCGGCCCCGGTGGCCATCTTGGCCAAACGTTGAATGACTTCGATGCTTTTGCCACGGCGTATCCTCAGGCAGCTCGGGGCACCTGCCTTGGCATCGATCCGGAACTGGTGCGCACCGCAGCGCGGATGTCTCAGGGCTATAAGGTGGCCCAACAGCGTCCCAGCGTGGTGAGCCAGAAGCAGCGTCTGCGCGATTCCTGGGGCAGCGGCGGCGAAGATATTGAAAGCACCGAGGGCACTGGCCAAGAGATTGCCGCCCAGTGGCTAAACCACTTGCGCGAGATTGCCGAGCGCAGTTGCACCGTGGCCTTGCCCTGGGCCAATGCTGATCTGGATGCGGTGCAGGCCACCAATAATGAGTGGTTGATGCGCGAGGCTTTGCAGCGCGGGCAGATCACCTTGAGCAATGTGCTCGGCAGCGAGCCGCTCGACAATGTAGTGATCCCGGGCAAGGGCTATATCAGCCCGCCGAGCGTGAGCAGCATGGGTTGGGCCGATCAGGCTTCGATCCCGCAATCGAGCACGCTGGATCCTTTGGGTAAGGCGTGGTTTGAGCAGGGTGAGCAAAACCCCAAACCGGAGCCGGAAAACACCTCCGATTCCGCCCTGGAACAAACCCAGCCGCAGGCGCCTTCGAGTTTGCCACCCAGGCCACAGCAGCCCGTGCGCGTGCTCATGGCGGATAACACCATTTGGGCTGCCCCACGAAGCGGCAATACAGCCTTGCTTGGTCCAAATATTTGGGCCAAGACCTATCCAGGTTCTTTGGCCGCTTTGCTTGCCGACGCCTCCGACACCCCAGACACGAAGGGGTATAGCAACTACAACACTCGCTTTGATGCGCGCCTTGATGCAGCCCCGGCGCGCCTGGCCACCGCCAGTGCTGCCATTGAGTTTGAGGCAGAACAAAGCGAAGACCCAGTCCTGGTCATGTTGCCAACTGATGCATCGAGCCCCAAAACCCTGTTAAATACCGTGGGCGAATTGGTAGAGCGTGGCGATGCCGAAACCATCACCTTGGATCGTTATCTGGCTTTAGACCCGGAGGAAACTGAAGAGCTAGCAGCACAACAAATGCCAGAACCCCCAGGTTTTGGTGCGCCCTTTGATGATCCGACGGTGATTTCGGATACCGAGATTAGCCGCGCTCGCCAGCAGGCTGATTATATTGACGACCTCACCCAGCTCATGGTCCCCGATCCGGCGGTAGCTATTGGGCCATATAGCTTTACGGCTCCGCTGCGTATGGATGTACTTCGCGCGTTGAGCTCGAATGGTCGCGGCTCTATCGCCACCTTTGATCAAACGGTGGAGCGCGAGAATGCGCTGTTGAACCAAAACCGCGACACACTCACCGAGCTTCGTTCCTCGGTCACGCTTTTGCCGCCTGGCAATGTGTACACGCGCTGGTCTGATTCTTCTCCTTTATTGATTGCCGCGCGCAATGGTCTGCCGCTGCCGGTGGATGCGCGGATTCTTTATGATGCGCCCGAGGGGGCAAGCGTTAACGTCGAAGAGCGCCTGCTCATCCCCGCAAAGGGCTCCATTACCGCCCAAATGACGGCCACCTTGCCCACGGATTCTGGGCGCACCGATATTGACCTGTGGTTGGCCACGCCTTCTGGCGCTGCCATTTCCAATCCCGTGACCATCGGTGTGCAAACTCGCTCGGGCATCATCGGCTCCAAGCTTTCTACGGTGCTGATTGTGTTAACGCTGGTAGGCCTGCTGTTCCTCGGTGTTATCCGCAGGCGCCGGGCTAAGCGGCGCGTGCAGCGTTTCGACGCTTCCAAGCGCGCTCCGAGGCCGCCGCAGCGCTATGCCCAAAGCACTCGCTATGTTGCGCATCCAAAATCGCAGCGTCGCCCCAGACGTGAGGAAGGGGAGGGGCACTAAGATGCCCGCCACCACTCATACTTCGCCTCAACCCTCAACGCTCAAGGATGGACCCCGTGACCCATTCAGGTGCTAACGGTATTCGCCACCGCATCGTCGATCCCTCCGCGCCCGCGCCGGTGCCTGAGATTCAACAGACCCCTGCTCCTCAACCGGAGCAGGATCATTCGCGCCTGGCAAGCCCTGCCAACCGCCAGGCTCGCGTGCGCAATGTGCCGGCACCGAACCCTGAGGGCGAGCAAGACGCCAAGGCCGTCGAGCATGCGATGAGCCAGGCGGCAAGCAAGCAGGATTCGGCTGAGCCAGCTGGATCGAACAAGGCCAGCGACGCCGATGTGGTGCGAGCCGGTGGTTCCATGGCCATTGCCACGCTGTTTTCGCGCATCACGGGCTTTTTGCGCAATGTGATGATTACCGCCACCTTGGGTGGTGCCATTGCTTCGGCCTTTAACGTGGCCAATACGCTTCCGAACTTGATCACCGAGATCGTGCTCGGCGCGGTGCTTACCTCGCTGGTGGTGCCGGTGTTGGTGCGTGCAGAAAAAGAAGACCCCGACCGCGGCGAGGCCTTCATTCGCAGGCTGTTTACCTTGGCGGCCACGCTGCTGATCTCGGTGACGTTATTGGCCGTCATCGGCGCGCCCTGGCTTACAGAGTTAATGCTCGATTCCGAGAGCAAGGTCAATGTCACCCAGGCCACCAGCTTTGCCTATCTGCTTTTGCCGCAGATCTTCTTCTACGGCATCTTCGCCCTGCTCATGGCAGTGCTTAATACCAAGGGCATATTTAAACCCGGTGCTTGGGCGCCGGTGGCCAATAATGTGATCACCCTCGCGGTGCTCGCCCTGTATATGTTCTTACCTGGCAAGCTCGACGCTTCGGCTCAAAGTCCCGTCACCGACCCGCATGTGCTGCTGCTTGGTTTGGGCACCACCTTGGGCGTGGTGGTGCAGGCGCTGATTATGCTGCCGCCGATCCTGCGTTCTGGTGTCTCCTTAAAACCGCTGTGGGGCATTGATGCACGCTTGAAGCAATTCGGTGGCATGGCTGTGGCCATCGTGGTGTACGTGGGCATTTCCCAATTGGGCTATGTGGTCACTACCCGCATTGCTGCTAATGCTGATGCCGCTGCGCCGAATATCTATCAGCAGCACTGGCTGTTATTGCAGGTGCCCTATGGCATCATCGGCGTCACCTTGCTCACGGCGATCATGCCGAGGCTTTCTCGCAATGCTGCCGATGGTGACGATAAGGCCGTGGTCAAGGATTTGGTCATGGGCTCCAAGCTCACCTTCTTGGCGCTGATCCCCATCGTGGTGTTTTTCACCGCCTTCGGTGAGCAGATTGGCCGTGGCTTATTCGCCTACCGCGAATTCGATGCCACGCTCGCTTCGATCCTTGGTTGGACTCTAAGTTTCTCGGCCTTCACGCTGCTGCCTTATGCCTTGGTCTTGCTGCACCTGCGCGTGTTTTATGCCCGCGAGGAGGCGTGGACGCCCACGTTAATTATCGCCGGTATTACCACCACCAAGATTCTGCTTTCCTACCTTGCTCCGGTGCTGGCCACTGATCCTTCGAAGGTGGTGATCCTGCTGGGTGCCGCCAATGGTTTCGGCTTCCTCGCCGGCGCCATCATCGGTGCAACGCTGCTGCGCCGCAAACTCGGCTCCCTTGGCACCGGCGCGGTGGTGCATACCAGTGTGTGGGCTTTGGGTGCTTCGCTGGTGGGCGTGGCCATTGCTTTGGGCCTTGATTTCCTCATTCGCCGCATCGGCGTCTTAGAGGCCTTGGGCAGCGTAGGTGTGCTGGTCGAGCTCGCCATCGTCGGCGTGGTTTTCCTGGCCATTACTGGCATTGTGCTTTCGCGTTCCGGCCTGCAGGAAGTGGCAAGCCTCGGCGGTTCCTTGCAGCGCATCCCGGGCCTGAACAGAATTATCAAGGTCAAGGAGAAGGAGCTTATGAGCGCTCCTGCGGCCACCTCCTTAACGCCTGAGCTTTTGGCCTTGGACGATACTTTCAACGCCACCCCCGTGCCGCCACCAATGTCTGCCGGTGTGGTGCGCGGTCCGCGTTTGGTGCCGGGTGCGCGCGTATCTGATGGGCGTTTTAGGCTGCTGGCCGATCACGGCTCTGTAAGCCAGGCCCGCTTCTGGCAGGCCCGCGAGGTCGCCACCGATAGGGAAGTGGCCCTGGTCTTTGTGGATACTTCCGGTTCGGCACCACAGGCTCCTTTGAGCCCCGCTGCCGCCGCCGGGGCTGCCGCCGAGGTGTCCCGCCGCACTCGGGCACTGGGCAAGCTGCGCCACCCGGCTATTGCTCCGAATATTGAGGTGCTTTCTTATCGCAATGGCTGCCTTGTGGTTGCCGATTGGGTGGCGGGCACCACTTTGGCGTCGGTGGCTGAAGAAGGCGCTGATCCTTTCGCTGCTGCCTATGCCTTGGAGTTGCTTGGCGATGCCACAGAGGCCGCCAAGCTCAAGGCTCACACGCCTTTGGGCTTGGATAATCGTTCGCGTATTCGCATCAGCACCGATGGTGTGGCCGTCTTGGCCTTCCCGGCAGTCTTGCCCGATGCGAGCGTGGAACGCGATCAATCCTGTTTACGCACCGCGCTGTGCACGCTGGTGGATGCAGAGCAGGCTCCCGCGCCCGTGGCTGAACTCATGCAGGTGCCGGCCGCTGATCTGCCCGAGGCTTTGAGAGCCCTGCCGGATACTGCGGATCAAAGCCCAGATCAGCTCCAGGTGTCTGCCGATCGCAGCCCCAAGCCCAGCAATGAGCCTGGCTTTGGTTCTAAGAACATGACGCGCACCGGGCGTACCGCGGTTGCTTTGGCTGTGGTGGCGTTGGTGACGATGATTGCCCTTGGCACCGCCTATCTCACCGCCGTGATTGGCGCTCGGGATGAGAAGGCTCCCATCGATACCAACTCCATTAGCCGCGAGCACCTAGAAAAGGCGATCCCCATTTTGGCCAAGGCGGAAAAGGCTTCTGTGTGGGCCGATGGTGCAGGAGAGCAGGAAGAGATTCCCGCGGTGGTGGATAATGACGCCACCACCACCTGGTTGGCTCAGGGCAATGCGCGCGGCGTGCTGTTGAGCTTTGCGCAGCCAATTGAGCCCACCAAGGTGATTGTGAACGTAGATGAGCAAACCAAGGTGGAGGTGTATGTGGGTGAAGATGCCTTCAACCTCAACACTGCAACGCTCTTAGGTGATGGTGAGGTCCGTGGTGGCAGCGGAAGCGTGAAGCTTCGCCAGCAGCCTGAAACCACTGCGGTGTTGGTGTGGTTTGAAAGCATCCCCGAGGGTGAACCGCTTGAGGTGAAAGACGTGCAGGTGGTGGCGAGGCCTTAGGTTGGAAGCGGGGGCGTCGAAAAGCTAGTTTCTGCCCCCAAAGGAGGGAAATTACGCCTGTGGAATTTCGGGGGTAATTTCAGCCGTTCTAGCAGCACGATTACCCCCACAGCGCATGCCCAATGCATTGGGCATCTGCTCCGAATGCGGTTGATGGCTACGTTTTCCATAATCACAAGTGCTGCAGGAACACCGTGGCAACGCGGCAGGTCCCACAGCGCCACCGACCAAGCCATGCACCACTTTTCAGGGGGAAATGTTCGTGCAGACCGTCATCGACCACCCACCAACACCAAGCATCCCAAACAACGCCAGCGCCGATTTCGAAGCAATCCTCAGACACCACCACCGCCGCCTCTGGTTTTTGGTGCGCCGCTACGTACACAATCACTTTGATGCCGAGGAAGTGCTCCAAGAAGCGCTGCTCAAAGCCAGCGAGAAGATCAGCTCCTATCGCGGGGAAGCAAGCCTGCACACCTGGCTGCATCGCCTCGTGGCCAATACCGCCTATGACTTTGTTCACCGCAATAAGCACCGGCCGACCATCCCATTGGACACCGAGATGTATGGGGGATCGCGGCACCAAGAAGGCGGGCTCGATCTTGCCACCACCTCTGCGGTACGCCTGGCCATGCGCACCCTGCCACAGGAACAACGCCGCGCCATTTACCTCGTTGATTTTGTGGGCGTGGAAATTTCCATGGCCGCCGCGATCGAAGGCGTGCAGCCCGGCACCATGAAATCTCGGCGGTCCAGGGCCAGGGCTGCGCTGCGCGAGCGCTTGGCCTATGACTCATAGCGACTGGCCTAGGGCGGCTAGCGGCTGGCCTACGGCGCCTAGCGCGGCGGCAGCGAACCGGGAATAGTGTGCGGGGTGCTGCGTTGCAGTGAAAGCAGCACGCCTCTCAGTGACGGTTAGACTGGGATTGCTGCTCACGTATTCCTAGGAAAGGTTTTTCAAGCATGTCTGATGCCACGATTCACGATGTTGCCATCATTGGTTCCGGCCCGGCCGGCTATACCGCAGCCCTGTACGCCGCGCGCGCAGAGCTTCGCCCCATCGTGTTCGAGGGCATTGAATATGGCGGCTCGCTGATGACCACCACCGAGGTAGAAAACTTCCCCGGCTTTAAAGACGGCATCTTAGGCCCTGAGCTGATGGAAGAAATGCGTGCACAGGCGGAACGCTTTGGTGCTGATCTGCGCATGGAGCTGGTCACCCGCGTGGAGCTTGAGGGCGAGATTAAGAAGATCTGGGTTGATGATGAAGAATTCCAGGCCCGCGCGGTGATCTTGGCTACCGGTTCGGCACCTCGCTACTTGGGTGTTGATGGTGAGCAGCAACTGCTCGGCCGCGGCGTGTCTGCCTGCGCAACCTGCGATGGTTTCTTCTTCCGCGACCACGACATTGCCGTGATCGGTGGTGGCGATTCCGCGATGGAAGAGGCGATCTTTTTAACCAAGTTTGCAAAGTCCGTCACCATCGTGCACCGCCGCGAGGAATTCCGCGCCTCTGCGATCATGCTGGAGCGCGCCAAGGAAAACGAGAAGATCCGCATCCTGACCAACAAGCAAGTCTCCCGCGTGCTTGGCGAAAATACCGTTGAGGGCTTGGAGCTTGTCGATTCGCTCTCCGGCGAGACTTCCACCCTCGATGTGACCGCCATGTTCGTGGCCATCGGCCACGATCCGCGCTCCGAGCTCTTCCGCGACGAGGTCGAGTGCGATGATGCCGGCTACGTGCGGGTCCAGCATCCTTCTACCCGCACGAATATTCCTGGTGTTTTTGCTATTGGCGATTTGGTGGATGCCACCTACCAGCAGGCCATTACTGCTGCCGGTTCCGGCTGCCGCGGCGCGATCGACGCGGAACATTACTTGGCGGAAATTTAGGGGCTAGACTCCTTCGGAAGTAACTATCACTGCACAGAAAGGCCAGGGCATGGCAAAGCCAATCACCATTACTCAGGAGAATTTCCGCGAGATCGTTATCGAGTCTGATAAGCCCGTGCTGGTGGACTTTTGGGCCGAATGGTGCGGGCCTTGTAAGAAGCTCGGCCCGATTATCGACGAGGTAGCCGAAGAGGTCGAGGGCGTGGCCGTAGTGGGCAAGGTGGATGTGGATGCCGAGCGCACCTTGGGCGCGATGTTCCAGATCATGTCCATTCCCACGGTGTTGGTGTTCTCTGGTGGGCAAAAAGTTGCCGAGTTTGTGGGCGTAAAGCCCAAGGCTGCGCTTGTCGAGGCACTGACTCAGCACGCCTAACTGGTATTCTCGACTGCTAGAACCCACTAACAATGGCTTATACTTAAGCCCGTTAGTGTGACCAGTGTGAATACAGTGAATGGAAAGGATCAGTGTGTCTGACATTCTCCGCGTCGGCGACCGAAGCGCCCGGGTCGCCGAGGTTAGGGACGCACTCGCACGCCTAGGCTTCTTGCAGGGCACCTCACGCCAAGTCTCCAGTAGCAAAGGCCAGACGTTCACCGAAGAAGAAAAGCTTTTCGACGAACCCCTCGCTGAGGCACTCAAGGCTTTCCAGCAGGCCCGTGGCATCATTGCCTCCGGGATCATCAACGATCCCACCCTGCGGGTATTGCGTGAGGCCAGCTATGCCCTGGGCTCGCGAGTCTTAAGCTTTCAACCCAATAACCTCTTTGTTGGCGACGACGTACTCCAGCTCCAACAACAGCTCCAGGAACTGGGCTTTTATACCGACCGCCTCGATGGCCGCTTCGGTGAACAAACCCATGCGGCCTTGATGAACTACCAAATGAACTACGGCCTCCAAGTCGATGGCATCTGTGGGCCAGATACCATCCGCGCCTTCGGGTTGTTGGGTCGCCGCATCACCGGTGGTTCGCCGCAGCAGTTGCGTGAACGTGAGCGCGTGCGCGAATCCGGCCCGCGCCTTGCTGGCAAGCGCGTGGTGATCGACCCTGCCCTTGGTGGCAGCAACCGTGGCCAGGTAGTCAAGGGTCGCTTCGGGGAAATTTCCGAAGAAGAGCTCATCTGGGATCTCGCCACCCGCGTGGAAGGCCGCATGATCGCCGCGGGGATGGAAACCATCATCTCCAGGCCACGCCAGGATGATCCCTCTCAAACCTCTCGGGCCGAAATCGCCAACGCCTTCGATGCAGACCTCATGATCTGCCTGCAAGCTGATCGCTACCAAAACGAGAAAGCATCTGGTTGCGCCAGCTTCTACTTCGGCTCGGAGATGGGCTCAAATTCGCTCATTGGCGAGCTGCTCAGTGGCTTTATCCAACGCGAGATCGTCGCTCGCACCAGCCTGATTAACTGCGGGAATCACGCAAGGACTTGGGACCTGCTTCGCGTTACCCAAATGCCCACGGTGGAAGTAGTGGTTGGGTATCTGACCAACCCTGAAGACGTGAAGATCCTCACCGATCCTGCCGCCCGCGACGCCATCGCAGAGGCCATCGTGGTGGCCGTCAAGCGCCTCTACTTGCAGGAACAAGACGATCAGCCCACCGGCACCTTCCGCTTTGATGAGCTGCTAGAGCAAGAGGCTCGCGCCTAAGCCAACGCGCTTGCCAATAACTCTTCTGCCGCCTGCGCACTCAACATGTGCTCAGGCGGTAACTCTATGCGTAGCCTGGGCAGGCTGGGATGCGGGGCTACTACTTCAAAGCCTGCAGCCTGCAATAACTGCGCCGGCATGAGCCCAATCTCTTCTTTCCTCAAGGCAAGAGGATCCTCGGTACTGCTATAGCCGAAGGCTTCAACGGCCAAGGCCTTGTGCTGCCATAGATGCGCTAAGACGGCATCAATTAAGACATGCTCGAGGCCAATGCCTTCAAAGGCGGGGTCGATATGCAGCGAGCTTAAAAGCCAGGCATCCGCACTCACGGGGGCGGTGGGCAATTGCGCCACACCGGGGGAGAAGCGGGGTTGGCAAAAGATGATGGTGGCGATGGCGTGTTCTTGGCCATCGCGCAAGATATGAAAGCCGCACTGTTGTTGCTCAAGCAGCACGGCCATAAGCCACGCTTCTTTTTCAAAGCGTGGATCGCCGCGCTCGCACACCTTTTGGGCTACGTCTTGGCCTAGTTCCCAAAACACGCAGCGCGCAGCCAGTGGGTGCATCATGCCCACGGTGGCTCTATGTAGCGGCTGCAACATGATGGATCAGTTCCGGTGAAGAAGCTCCATGATGCGCTCAAAATCGTCGCGGTCGCCGAATTCCACCACGATCTTGCCTTTGCGCTTACCCATGCTCACGCTTACTTTCGTGTCCAGGTCGTCGGCAAGCTGCTCTGCTGCCTGGCTTAAAAAGGCAGGGGTTTCTCGTGGCTGGCGGGCCTTCGGCTTTGGTGCCTCACCGCGATTTAATAACGTGACGGCTTCTTCGGTGGCGCGCACCGAAAGGCCTTCGGCCACCACCTGCTGTGCAAGGTCTTCCTGGGCCTGGGCGCCTTGTTTGAGCCCGAGCAGGGCGCGCGCATGGCCGGCGGAAAGCACACCGGCGGCTACTTTTCGCTGCACCGGCACCGGAAGGGCCAGCAGGCGAATCATGTTGGTAATCATCGGACGCGATCGGCCAAGCTTGTCTGCCAACTGGGCTTGGGTTACGCCGAATTCCTCTAGGAGCTGCTGATAGGCTGCCGCCTCTTCCAAGGGGTTGAGCTGCACGCGGTGGATATTTTCCAATAGCGCATCGCGCAGCATGTCCTCATCGCTGGTGGCGCGCACGATAGCGGGAATGGCCTTTAAGCCCGCCCTCGAGGCTGCGCGCCAACGACGCTCACCCATGATGATCTCGAAGCGGCCACCATCAACGGGGCGCACCACGATGGGTTGGAGCAGGCCGAACTCCTTGATGGAGTGCACCAGCTCGGCCAAATCATCTTGGTCGAATACGCTTCTGGGGTTCTTCTCATTGGGCAGGATCAGCCCAATGGGAACCTCCTGGTAGGAAGCGCCAAAGGCTTCTTCTTGCTGCACAACCTCGCCATCTTTGGCGGCTGCTTCGGCCAAGATGGGGTTGATGCGAGCCCCCGTTTCATCTCTTTGGGGTGCCTGCGAGCGGCCGATGACGATATCGGCGGCGTTATTGCCTAGGCGTTCTCCTGCCTGCGGGCTGGAGGTAATCAGTGCTGCAAGCCCGCGTCCGAGGCCGCCCTTGCGTGGTTCCTGGTTCATTCGGCTGCCCCTTCTTCTTCGCGGCTGAGTTGATCTTCAATGGCCCTGGCTTCATCTGAAATTCCCACGGCACCGGAATGTTGGCCGGGCAGATAATCGCCGCGGATTGCTAATTCCCTTGCTGCATCCACATAGGCCATGGCACCGCGTGAACCTGGGTCGTAGGAAAGCACTGTTTGGCCGTAGCCGGGCGCTTCGGACACTTTGACGGAGCGGGGAATCTTGGTGCGCAGCACAACATCGCCGAAGTGGCCGCGGACCTCTTCGCTTACCTGCTCTGCCAGCTTGGTGCGCCCGTCGTACATGGTGAGCAAGATGGCGGAGATATGCAGGTTTGAGTTCAGGTGCTGGCGGATCATCACAATATTGTTGAGCAACTGACCCACACCTTCGAGGGCGTAGTACTCGCATTGGATGGGAATGAGCACCTCATCAACTGCCGTCATGGCGTTGATGGTGAGCAGGCCGAGTGAAGGTGGGCAATCAATGAAGATGAAGTCGAAGCCTGCTTCTTCAATAAAGGTGGAGCTGAGCGCATCATGCAGGCGATATTCGCGGCGCACCATGCTCACCAGCTCGATTTCTGCACCAGCGAGATCAATGGTGGCGGGAATGCACCAGAGGTTTTCGCTGGCGCTGGATTGCTGCATGGCTTGCTCGGCGGTGCATTCGCCAATGAGGAGCTCATAGCTCGAGAGCGTGCCCGCGCGGTGTTCTGCACCCAAAGCGGTGGAGGCGTTGCCTTGGGGGTCCAGGTCTACTACGAGCACCTTCAGCCCGCCTTGGGCAAGCCCTGCGGCCAGATTGACCGAGGAGGTGGTTTTACCTACGCCGCCTTTTTGGTTTGCCACAGTAAGCCTGCGCGTGCGTTCTGGCTTGGCAAGCTGGGCACCTCGAGCGCCTCTCCCGTGGGCTGCGCGACGCGCTGCGGGTGTCGTGGACGCGTGATCCCTATGCGAGTTCTTCATTGATTCCTTCACTCGTGGTCGCAGTGGGTGAACACTACTTTAGTGTTTCACGGACCTTAGCGATCCGGATGATGGTGGTGGGCTCTTCCAGCGCTTGGCCAATCACGCTGATCTGCGCATTCGCGCCTCCGGCTTTGGTGATCTGCTTGGCATCTCGGCGCAGTTCTTCTTCGACGGAAGAGCCCTTCATGGCGATCATCTCGCCGCCTTTTTTCAGCAGCGGCAGCGACCACCCGGCGAGCTTGCCCAAGGGCGCTACTGCGCGTGAAGTCACCACGTCCACGCCATGCACCTCGCGCTTGATGGGACCTTCTTCTGCCCGGCCGCGAAGCACCACCACATTGTCTAGGTGCAGCGCTGCTTTGACTTCCTTGAGAAAGGTCGATCGCTTCAGCAGTGGTTCGATCAGGGTGATCTGCAAGTCTGGCCTGGCAATCGCCAGGGGGATACCCGGCAGCCCTGCGCCTGAACCAATATCGGCAACGCTTGCGCCCTCGGGCATCACCTCTGAGAGCACGGCGCAGTTAAGAATGTGGCGTTGCCAAAGCCGCGGCACTTCCCTTGGGCCGATAAAGCCGCGCACGGATCCATCGGTGGCGAGCAGCCGGTGGTATTCGATGGCCAAGTCGAGGCGATCGCCAAAGATCTCCTGGGCTTGTTTGGGGGGTGCCTGTTCTAAGCCTTGGCTATTGGGGCCTTCTTGGCCGGCTTGGCTTTCAGCAGATTGTTTCACGTGAAACTTCCTCATTTTCTCCCACGGCTGCGGTACGGATACTAACGCTAGCACGGCCAGGCAGGGCTGCTGTGAGCAGCAAAAAGCCGCCACCAGCTTCGGTGACGGCTTCCTATCCAGCTTCAAAGACTTATTTCTTGTTGCCCTTGCGCTTGGGGTTATTTGGGCGCTGGCCAGGTTGCGGGGCAGTGGCGCGCTTTGCTTCCTTCTTGGCTTCAATTTCTGCAGCCTCTTCAGCATCGATCTTTTCAAACATCCAACGCTGCTGGAAGAAGGTCCAAATGTTGTTGCTCACCATGTAGAAGAGCAGGCCGAGGTGCCAATAAGCGCCGGTGAACAAGATGGTGGCGGGCAGGAACCACAGCATCATGCGGTTCATCAGATTTGCCTGCATAGCCATCTGATCATTGGCCGGAGCCTTTTGCAGGCCGGCAGCTTTACGACGCTCCTGTCGATTCACCGAGAGGCGTGCGTTGAAGTGCGTTGCCAGCACAATGATCGCGATGAGCGGCACGGCAACGAACAAAATGTCGGTGCGGGTGAAATCCACCGGCTTGAAGGCCTGGTACATGTCCTGGGGCATGGAAATAGAGGCGGAAATCGGCACACCGAACACACGGGCGTCCAGGAAGGACTGCACATCATCGGGAGAGAAGATGTAGTTGGATAGCTCGCGGTTTTGTTCCACCGAGAGCCCAAGCTGCCCGGTGCCACTGCCGGTACGGTTGAAGGATCGCAGCACGTGGAACAGGCCGATGAACACCGGCAACTGCACCAAGGCAGGCAAACAACCAGCAATAGGATTGACACCCATCTCCTTTTGGAGCTTGCGGGTTTCCTCCATCTGCTTTTGCTGATCGTTGGGATACTTCTTCTTAATTTCCTGCATCAGCGGCTGCAGCTCTTGCATCTTGCGCATAGAACGCATCTGGTTGAGCATGGGCTTGATCAGGAAAGCACGGATGGTAAAGGTGAGCAGCACGATGGCGAGCACCCAAGACCAACCCGAATCTGGGTTGAGCACGAAGCTCACAACCTTGTGCCAGAACCACAAGATTGCTGAGATCGGCCAATAAATAAAGTTCAGCACTGTCGAACAAATCTCCTATGAAGGTATTGAGTGCCCAAAGGCTTTGAGTGGCACCGGATCATAACCACCGGGATGCCACGGGCCGCATTTTGCAATGCGCGCCCCGCTAAGCAAAATGCCGCGCCAAGCACCGTGTTCCTCTAACGCCTGGAGCGCATAGGAACTGCACACTGGATCAAAACGACACGTAGCACCCATCTTAAGCCCTGAAAGATGCTTTTGGTAAAAGCGAACCGCAGCAATAAGCGCTGCATTCAGCCCCGAGCGCCTGTGAGAGCCAGCGGGTTTAGCGTGCAGATTTGGATTGGATTTTTTTAAGTGCTGCGAGCACATCTGTTTCCAACTCCTTGAAATCCGCCTGCCCTGCCTTTGGCAGCGCCCGGATCACAATGTCTGCTTGATCGGGGAAGGCGTCGATATGCGCCAAGATGAGTGCGCGAAGTTTTCTCGAGGTGCGGTGCCGAAGCACTGCATTGCCCACGGCCTTGGACACAATCAGGCCAAAGCGAGGATGG
Organism: Corynebacterium pseudopelargi; assembly: GCF_003814005.1. Classification (NCBI taxonomy): domain Bacteria; kingdom Bacillati; phylum Actinomycetota; class Actinomycetes; order Mycobacteriales; family Corynebacteriaceae; genus Corynebacterium; species Corynebacterium pseudopelargi. The sequence goes on from NZ_CP033898.1 coordinate 2,343,949, forward strand.
TAGCTACCGCAGAGCTCATCCTCGCGGTGGTGTAGATGCAGAACAACGGTGCCTCTCCCGGCCCTGAATCCTCGTCGAATAGTCCTCCGAAATGTTTCGGAGTTCGGAAGTTTCAGGTGTGGGGGAAGCACCGTTTTAGGTTCTTGAAAAAACGCGCTTATGCGGTGAGCTTTGCGCGGCCCTTCTGGCGACGAGCAGCCACGATGGCGCGACCGGCACGGGTACGCATACGGGTGCGGAAACCGTGCTTGCGAGCACGACGACGGTTATTGGGCTGGAAAGTGCGCTTTCCCTTTGCCACAGTGTTCTCCTTTTACGTTGGTGCCAGACACACCGGCGGGGCTAGAGCCTTCGGCAAGCCGTAGCCGCTGGAGCGTCTGGAACAAAATTTTCCAAGCAAGTGCTAGGCCACCAATGCCAACCGAGGTTGTGCCGAAATGCCAGCGACCCTAAAGCACTTGAAGCACGGAGAAAATAAAACGGCGTTTGGGTCAAACGCCTCATTTTCCGTGATAGACCCCAATAGACTACGTGAGATTTTTCTCCCTGGGCAAATTGACACGCCGAACCCCCACCCTTACCCCTGAAACTACATTTTTGTAATTACAACAGGCGTTATTCCTGCTTGCGCCGGTCAGGAAACTAAGTGGGCCCACAGGCGCCAGCCTTGCTTTTCATTCACGGCCCAAAACGCTATTTCAGTCAATGTTCATTTAGACACCACAACGTTCAAGCAGGTAACAATATGTGTGAGAAAACCTCACAAGGTGTGGAATCCAAAAGATGTGGATAACATTCAATAACCGCTTGAATGTTGTTCGAATTTTCGGAATATCCGCAGGTGAAACACCCTCAATCGGTGGAGATCGGTTTTCCACAGGGCTGTTGATAGCCTGTGGATAACTGTTGATACTCTCGGGGGATAATGTTTATCCACAACTGTGGACAAAGTTGTGGATTACCCGCTCAGGGCACCGAAAAGCTTGTGAGTTGCTCGGTGGAGAAGCGACTGTGAAAAATCACAAGTTTTTGCCCTCAAACGCTTCGCTATCGAACAGACTGTCCGCTTGTTCCCTGCTCGCCAATTGGAAGGAAGGCCCATCA